>CALLXO010000207.1 GCA_937875645.1 uncultured Clostridia bacterium | reverse complement strand
CAGACCCTGCCATTGCAGTACCTGCGTTTTTAACTCTAGCTATGATGCCTTTTACTTACAATATCAGTTACGGCATTGCTTTAGGTATAATAAGTCACGTGCTAATTAAGCTGTTTACAGGCAAAATTAAGGAAATTAATATTGTTTCCGTAATTATAGGTCTCTTGTTTGCAGCTACCTTCTTTTTAACTCACTAATTAAACAAATAAAAGAGGTTGTCTTTGGTTTAGACAGCCTCTTTTTTTTAGCTTTTTTATTTGTTATTGTTTATTAATTTAACTTTCCTTATGCCAAAGCCTGTCTGGCAATACCCTCAAAAGGATAACAACTGTTACGCCTACAATTGCGCCGCTTATTAATCCTAAAACGCACAGGTAAGGCAGATAGACAAAAACAAGACTGCTTTTTGTTACAAGAGCATATACGGCATTTTGCGTTACATTGTGAGTGACAGCGGATATCACGCTTAACGCAACTATGCTTATTTTTGCTTTTAACACATAAAACAAAAAAATGGCTACTGTTAAACTTACTAAACTTGCGGATAAACTAAAAAGCAGAGTGCTAAGGTTTCCGCTAATAAAACTCCCTAAAACGGCTTTTACAATAGCCACCGTATAAGCTTGCCATTGTCCCAAAGTAATAAGAGCTAAAAACACAAAAATATTGCCTAAGCCTATTTTTGCACCAGGGATAAATAATGAGGGAAAAAGACTTTCTACCAAAAACATAATAAGGCTTAACGCCGAAAAAAGCGAAAGCAGAGAAAGCATTTTTGCCGAATTGCGTTTTTTTTGCATTAGCTTACCTCCACATTACCTTCGCCCACGCCAATAATTTTTAGCTTGTGCGGGATACACAAAATAATATCCTTTGGTTTTTCTATTGTGCATATCGCTTTTTTGCAGTCGCCGTTAGGACAATTTGCTTCGTATACCTGTACAGTATTTTGCGAAAACTCAATTTTGTTAAAATGTATCTTTTGTACATCTACAAAAATTGTTACAATTGTACTCCCCTCTTTTTGCTCTGAGATTATCCTGTCCGCATAACTGCTATTTTTAATATTTCCCGTCATTGAACTGAAATCAAAAGAATAAACCAGAATATTGTCATGATAAATCTCCACCACATTAAGCTGTCCCTTGTCTTTTGTCCAGACAAAGCTTACAAACAATATTATCACAACAATAAACAATGAAAAATAAGCTATAATATCAGCTTTTTCAAAAAATTTTGCGTTTTTTGTATCATATTTTTTTGGATAGTTTTTTGATAATTTAACTCGTTTCACTAAAAGAAAAACCAA
>CALLXO010000206.1 GCA_937875645.1 uncultured Clostridia bacterium | reverse complement strand
GCTTTGGTATAGATTTGGGGATTTCTGCCGTGGTGGGTATTATCGCAGCTTTACTTGCGGCAGGCAGAAGATAAAAAAACAGTGTAAACGCTTGTATTTAAAGACGTTTCATATTATAATGTTAGTTGAAATTTCTTGCGGAGGAAGCAATATGAAACACATAAAAACAGTTGTTACACCTAAACTCAACAAATCGGCGCAAAATACAGGCTGCGGCGAATGCCGTTCGAGCTGTCAATCTGCTTGTAAAACGAGCTGTACAGTAGGCAATCAAGTGTGCGAGCAAAAGACAGAGCTCTTAATAAAAACACGTAAATAAGGACTTGCAAATTGTAAGCAGTCGCTTGACTGCTTTTTTTGCTAGTTAACATAAGGACAAAACGGAAGAGAATGGTACACAGTTTTAAAAATAACGGAAATTATTATTTATACGATGTAGAGAGTGGCAACTTGTTTAATGTTGACAAAGCTTGTTTTGATATTTTTAACGGAGAAGAATGCGATTATTCCCCCAAAGAAGTGAACGAAATTAAAGCGGAAATAAAAGAGTTGACGGAAAAGGGGTTGCTAAACGCGATTAACGAAAATGATTTTTTAAGCGAAAAAAGTTTTAATATAAAAAGCGTATGTCTGCACATAAGCCACGATTGTAATTTGCGTTGTAAATACTGTTTTGCTGACGAAGGCGCATATCACGGAAAAAGGGAAAATATGCCCTTAAATGTGGCATATAAAGCAATAGATTTTTTAATAGAAAACAGCAGTGATATGAAGAATCTCGAAGTAGATTTTTTTGGTGGCGAGCCTTTAATGAATTTTGAAGTGCTTAAAAAAACCGTAACTTATGCTACGCAACAAGCTAAAAAAGCAGGTAAAAATATTAAATTTACTACTACAACCAACGGCATTCTTTTAAATAAAGAAGCATCAGATTATCTTAACGAGACAATGGATAACGTAGTGTTAAGCCTTGACGGACGAAAAGAGGTGCACGACGAAGCGCGTCCTACCGTTAACGGCAAAGGCAGTTACGATATTATTTTAGATAAATTTAAGTATTTTAAGTCGATTAGGAGAGATAAAAGCTATTTTGTAAGGGGTACCTTTACTCATTTAAATAAAGATTTTTGCAACGACGTTTTGGCTATGGCAGACAATTTTGACCAAGTTTCCGTTGAGCCTGTCGTATTGCCTGACAGTCATAAAATGGCTTTAAAAAATGACGATTTACCTGTTTTGTTTGAGCAATACGAAAAGCTTGCAAAAGAATATGTAAATCGCCGCAAAAACAAAGATACATGGTTTAGTTTTTTCCATTATAATGTAGATTTGCTAAACGGTCCTTGTTTAAAAAAACGTGTTATGGGTTGCGGAGCGGGCTGCACGTACATAGCTGTAACGCCTGATGGCAAAATATATCCTTGTCATCAATTTGCAGGAGAAAAAGAATATTGTTTAGGCAGCGTATTTGACGGCATATTAAACAGAAGTTTAAGACAAAAGTTTAATCAGTCAAATATGTTTACAAAAGAAGAATGTACCAACTGTTGGGCACGATACCATTGCAGCGGTGGTTGTTTGCATTTTAACAACGATATTGACAAGCCCTACGCTTTAGCGTGCCACTTAATCAAAAAGCGTTTAGAATGTGCGCTTTATGTATATGATAGGGAAGTAAATTTGCCACAAAATTAGATAATTTTTGATATATTATTGACTTATTATATAAATGAATATATAATGTTTTAGTTACTTAATCTTAAGGAGGCTTAATTGATGAACAAAAACAAGTCCATCGTATTGTTAAGTATTTCGGTAGTTTTAATTATTTTTATTGCCGTTTTTTCTTTTATGCCAGTGAAACTTGCTATGGGAAACTATGATTATCATTCTCCTGTTAATCAACTGGTGCACAGTTTAGATTTTGCGAATGGCAATTATATTACCTTCGATATTGAAAACGCAGATGAGGACAAGAAAGACGAAACTATTTCCGTTTTACAAAACAGAATGAAACTTATTGAAGAGCGTTTGGGGGTACAAGGTATTTCTCAAGCAATATTGTCTACCACAACAAATACTCTCAGCGTCCAGATACCTGACGATGAGGAAATTGATATGGGTACTATGTTTAACATATTAGGCAGTCAAGGCGACCTTGTTATTTCTCTTAACGAAGACGGCTCTGAGCCCTTTATCCCTTATGATG
>CALLXO010000205.1 GCA_937875645.1 uncultured Clostridia bacterium | reverse complement strand
AAAATCCTCAGCTTAAATTTTCTATTAAAAGAAATTCTGTTGTGATGCTTGCTGTTGTTGCAGTGCTTTCCGTATCTATGACACTCTTATCGGTATTAGGCGCAAAAGGCATTGTTTGGCACCCCGTGCAAAAATTTAATGTTAATTATGCGACAAGCGAGGGCGGTTATATATTAGGAACGGCTCAGCAGGTTGTAGAAAACGGAAAAGATGCCGCTTTAGTAGTTGCTGTTGCTGAGGACGGTTATGCATTTGAAAAATGGTCAGACAATTTGCTTGACTCAGAAAGGACAGACAAAAATATACTCAACGAAATTACTATAACGGCTATGTTTGTGAGAATTGGCGAAAGTAACGGAGATAAAGCAAGCGACGAATTTGCTGTAGATGAGCCAGGATTGCCGGGTAAAGGTGGTGAAGGTCCGCCTACTCCGGGAACGGGGGGAAGCGGTAAGTATTATGAATACAATTATTTTTTAGACGGCGAAACGTACTACCGAGACTACTATGAAGAATATTACAATCTTGCGATGCAAATGCTTGCAGAAAGTGGCGAAATTCCACCCGAACTACGTGCTTTTATAGCGGCATACTTTGACATAATAGTATAAAATAGTATAAAAAACAATAAAATAAAAAATAAAGGTGAGAAAAAAGGCATGACAACTGAAGTAGTTAAAGACGTAATAACAGAAGAAAATATCAAGCAATTTAGCCAACAATGCGAGAGTATTTTTAGCCAAGTGCAGCGCGATATGATAGGGCAAAAGGATGTTATCGAGGGCACAATTATAGCCATGATAGCAGGCGGCAACGTGTTGCTTGAAGGAGTACCGGGGGTAGGAAAGACACGTTTAGTGAGGTCACTTGGACGTGTGTTTAACCTTCCTTTTTCGAGGATACAGTTTACGCCCGACCTTATGCCCGCCGACGTAACGGGCACAAATATTATTGTTAAGGACGAAACGGGTAATTCTAAATTCAATTTCCAGCCCGGCCCAATATTCAGCAATATTATCCTTGCTGACGAAATCAACCGTGCCACGCCAAAAACACAAAGCGCGCTGCTTGAAGCCATGCAGGAGCATACCGTTACCGTTATGGGCGTGTCAAGAAAGTTAAGCGAGCCTTTCTTTGTGCTTGCTACTCAAAACCCCATTGAGCAAGACGGTACATACCCTCTGCCCGAAGCGCAAATGGACCGTTTTATGTTTAAATTAATAGTGAATCAGCCTAACTTAGAGGAGCTTACACGCATTGTAGACATGACGCAAGTGACAATGGCTGAAGTGGCGGAGTCGGCTTGCAGCGGCGAGGAATTATTACAGATGCGCCGTACTGCAAATAAAATCCCCATTGCAAAAGACGTAATGAATTATGCGATGAGACTTGTTTTGTCGACGCACCCCTTCAATGAGACTCCCGCTGCGGCCACTCAAAAATATATACGTTTTGGAGCAAGCCCGAGAGCAGGACAAGCACTTATTTCCGCAGCCAAGGTAAAGGCGCTTTTAAACGGCCGCTTTAATGTTGCATACAGCGATATAAACGAATTGGCGTTTCCCATACTCCGTCACCGCATAAAACTGAATTTTGAAGCTATTGCCGAACGTATTTTGTCAGATGACGTGATTCGTTCTATCCTTGAAGAAATAGGCAAGGAGTTTAAGATTTCTCCTAAAAAAGACAGCCAGCCTGTCGTCCAATTAAATGAAGACAAAGTAGAAACTTCAGACATCGTTGATACCAAAGAAGAGAGGAAAGTAAAACGCCGCGGTTTAGGTAAAAAATAATGAAATCACTTATTAACGATGAATTTTTCAGCCGTCTTGAGACGTTAGCCTTACATTTTCGCACCGATTTATTGGGTTTTTTCGGAGGCAAACACCGTACTCGTTCTTACGGGCAAACGGTTGAGTTTTCGGATTTTCGCGAATACATGTTCGGCGACGATATAAGGCGTATCGACTGGAATTTATACAGCCGGTTCGAAAAATATTTTCTCAGGCTTTTTACCGACGAAAGGCAGATGCATGTGCAATTCTTTTTGGATTGTTCTGCTTCAATGGGAAAACCCAATCCGCAGAAGGCCGCTTATGCAATAGGCATTGCCGCTGCATTAGGTTTTTTGTCCATTCATAATATGGATAAAGTGTCTTTTAAATTGATTAAAAAAGACGTTGCTCAAGACTTGTCGGGTACTATTGTAGGCAAAAACACCTTTTTTAAGTCTATAAAAGATTTAGAAGATATTGAGTTTAAGGACGAAGCGGATATAGAAAAGGCAGTCACAAACTGCCCCAACCCCGGCTTTAATGACGGGCTGACGGTTATTATTTCCGACTTTTTTACGCAAAGCAACTGGAAAAAGGCTGTGGACTTTTTAACCTTTAAAAAACGTCAGGTGATGCTGATTCAGGTACTTACCCCAGAGGAAAAAGAGCCTGCTTACAGCGACAGGATGCATTTGATTGACCATGAATCAGAAGATGTGGCAGATCCCAAAAATATGAAAATTAAAATAACACATAGCATGCAAATGGCTTACAGAGAAGCATTTAAAGATTACACTCAAGAATTAAAATCATTTTGCGCTTCAAGAGGCGCAGATTTTATTTCTGTAAGCTGTGACAGAGACTTGGAAAAAGTGCTTTTCCAAGAATTGATGAGGACAGGTATTTTAGTATGAAATTTCTTGCACCTTTAGGTTTATTAGCTTTACTGGGTATAGCCGTACTTATCCTTATTTATTTACTTAAACCTAATTATCAGCAAAAGTTTGTTTCCAGCACTTTTATCTGGAAATTAAGCTTAAAGTACAAAAAACAGGCTATACCCATAAGCCGTATCAGAAACTTATTTATTCTTATTTGCCAAATACTGGTAATAGTGCTTTGCACGCTTATTATTTCTAAGCTTGTGATAGAAGCTGATATTGAACGGACATATCCCGAAAAAATAGCAATTATAGACGCTTCTGCAAGTATGCTTGCCCTGCAAGCAGAAGGCACTCGTTTTGAAAAAGCTGTTAGAGAAGTGAAGGAATTAGGGCAGCAAACGATAAATGATAATGGGTCAATAACGGTAATACTTGCCGGCAAGGAAGCCTCTTCCGTAATTAGCAGAGCAGACAGCGATTCCCTTGACGAATTTAATAGTAGATTAAATGACCTGATTAGGCTGGACGAGAGACGCTTGCCTCGAGCATGCACTTTTGGCAAATCGGATATTAACGGC
>CALLXO010000204.1 GCA_937875645.1 uncultured Clostridia bacterium | reverse complement strand
AGGGGTAGGTTGGTTACTTTCTTGAGTATTTTTGTTATCATTATCCATACTAACAATATAATTAAATTGGTGGTTGCAATTAAGGTAAACCTTACGGCATGAGGTTCAGTAGGATTTCCCCCTTACGTACTCACCGTCACCGGAAAAGCAGTTTCCTTTTAAACGCTTGGATGCGTCGTTACCGAGCGCACAACTGAATCGCCACTAAGACCGTACTATAATCCCTAAATTGCCGTGTTAAACAGTCTAGAAGTTTTCCTTGACAAACGACGGGACATCTATCTTCTTTTGCAAAGTTAATTTCATTAAGCGATCGCAAATTTAAGTCGGCCAACCTAAATTTTTGTGTTCTTAAATCCCGAAACTTCACTCAAAGCAGGCTACTCTGTACACAGCTTTATTCACCGCATAGCAGGTTTAATCTCAATCAGTAACTTTGTTTTGTAAACTCTGTTACCGAGTTGAGTCTCCACGAATAATGGGATAGGAAATATGCCGTTACTTCTTACCCAAAACTCTTAACTTCCAGCACGACCCCTCGTTTGGGCAACGGAGGGAAGCACAAGAAACTTCATCGATGTGCCCTTTAGCGATATTTTAACCCCGCTTTCATTATTCCTACGTTTGACTAGAATACTGCACCACCAATTTTCGTTATTATTTTATCACATATAAGTTTTTTTTGCAATTAATTATGATAGGGTATATTAGGATTTTTAACCGTTTTGCGCCCTTTTTAGTACAGCATTGACAGAATTTGTCAAAAATTGCGACTGTATTTTTGCGCTATCCAGATTATTTAGCGCAGTATCACAAAGTTTTTCGACAAGTTTTATCGCTTGCGGTAAATCAAAATAAGTAAGAATGCTTGCTTTTTTGGCATCTTCTTCTGCATCTGCCAAATCGTCAGCAAATTGATATGCCATTCCTAAATTATATGCAAAATCTGTTAATCTTGCGACAATATTGTCATTTTTGTTTGCGTAAATAACTTGCGGCACTATTGCAGCCTCGATTAGCTTTGCAGTTTTGTTTTTCACTAGGAAAAAATATTCCTCTTTAGTAATTTTAGCATTCTCCATTACGTCTTTTGATTGACCGCCT
>CALLXO010000203.1 GCA_937875645.1 uncultured Clostridia bacterium | reverse complement strand
GGGGGTCGACAATTATAGTTTTATAATCGGTGTAAGTTACAAATCCGATTTTGCCGCCTGTTGGCTTTTTTACAAACTTTTTTAAGCAATAATCCACAGTAATTTTACTGCCCGACATCCCTTGCGAAAAATACGCAGTGATTTCTGCCGCCGTTTTTATTACGCTAAAAGGTATTTCTGACTGATTTGGGTTAGCAATAATGAGATGCGAGCTATGAATTTTTTGAGTATGAAACCATAAATCGCTGTTTTTTGCTACTTTAAATGTAACATAATCATTTTGTACATTATTTTTGCCGACGGTGAAAGTAAATCCTTCCACATCGTAAACTAAAGGACTTATACGGCTTTGCGTTTTTTTACGTAAAACTTTGTTTTTTGTTTTGATAAAGCCGTTTTCCCGCAGTTCCTGCGTTATTTGCTCAAAATCTTCTTTTTCGCTGCAATGCTTTATACTTTGCGCAACAGATTTTAGATAATTTAGCGTTTGAGTATTTTCCTCCACAAGCCGCGCGTTAACAGCCACACTGTTTTTTTGTTTTGCGTATTTTTTATAATATATTTGTGCATTTTGTTGGGGTGTATATTTTTTGTCTAAAGGAATTGTTATTAAATCGTTGCTGTCCTCATAAAAATTGACGGTTTTTAAATAATCTGCGTGTTTAGAAATATTGTGCAAGTTGCCTAGTATCAAATCACCAAAAATACGATTTTTTTCAAAGTTTGCTGCTTCGAGCATTGCTTGCCGCTGTAAACCCAACTTTTTCTCCGTTCTGTTTATAGCGTTTTTTATTACTGTTTTTACGCTTTTTGACCTTTCGGAAAAACGTCGGTAACTTTCCTTTTGACTAAAAAAAGCATTGTGAGCACCGTTGAGTGTATCATAAAAAATCTTTTGTCCTTTTTTGCTTATATAATCAAAGGGGAAAACGTCATTAGGTGTATTGTTAATAAAAAGCACGTTAGGTTTTTTGTTTTTTAAACCGTCAAAATACATTTTAAGCGCAATATCAAGGTTGTTAGCGTTGTTTTTCGCCAAAGTAGAAATTTCGTTGGCGGTACTATTGGAAATACCCAAGACGTTTTTTGTTAAAAAACCCCTTATATCGTTGACATTTGATGCAGCATTTTTTATACCTAAAAAGTCATCAGGTGCAAATTTGTTTTGCGGAGGTAAAAATCTGTAAAGTGCATTGGGAAGGACAATACGAGAAGCTGTTAAATCTACAGAAAAACGTCTTAAACTGTCAATAATTTTATATTCTGCATCGGTAAGTATTAAATTGCTGTCTCTGCCTGTTAACTCAAAGATTAAATGAAGCGAAAAAGCGTAGCCTAATTCGTTTTTAGTATCAATAAAAAAATCAATCACTCTTTCAAAGGGTTGTTGATAAATTTGAGTGATAACGCCGCCTGTAAGGTATTTTCGCAGCAACATACAAAAAGCGGGAGCATTTTGTGGATTTTCGCTGTCAAAATTAGTCAAGTGAATACGGTTGAGATTATTATTGCAGCTTATCACCAAGCGATATGTTTTTTTATTGCTGTAGATAAATAAAAGTACTTCGTCATTAGCAGGCATATAAATTTTGCTAATTTTCCCTTTTAATAACAATTCGTTAAATTCGCTTGTTAATACAGATAGCGTTAAAGCATCATAAGCCATATTTCACCTCGCTATGCATTTTACTATAATTTGCCAAATTATTCAAGTCATTGAAGTTTATTTGTTTGCGTTTTTAAGGCTAATATGATAAAATAGCTAAATGCAAAAACATATCTAAGGAGTAGACCATGAAATATAAATTTTCTAAGCAAGACGCAATTGTTACTGTTGATTTTAGTGTTACAGGTGAGGAATGGGTTGCTTTGCAGGAAGAAGCCTATCAAAAAAATAAAAGCAAATATACTGTGCAAGGTTTTAGAAAGGGACGTGCGCCAAAAAAAATTTTGGAAAAAGTTTACGGTGAAGACCTTTTTATTGAAGATGCTTTTGACGCCGCCGTCGAAAAACAGTTGACGGAATTTTACACTAAGGAAAGGAAAGTTGAGCCAGTAGACAGACCCCGTCTTGTTTCAAGAAATATTGACGAAAAAGGTTTAAAATATGTAGTTGAGATTACAGTAAAACCCGAAGTTACGTTAGGTGAATATAAGGGACTTACCGTTAAAGCGGAAAAAGCAGCAGTAACAGAAGAAGAAATAGCGCAGGAATTAAATTCCGCCCGTGAAAGAAATGCGCGTTATATTCAAGTCACTGACAGACCAGTTAAAGAAGGGGACGAGATTGTTTTTGATTACAGCGGTAGCATTGAGGGAGTTAAGTTTGACGGGGGCACAGCAGAAAAGCAATCGTTAACAATTGGCAGTCATCGGTTTATTCCTGGATTTGAAGAGCAGATGGTTGGTATAAAAATAGGCGAAACAACGGACATTAACGTTAAGTTCCCTGAGGATTACCATGCCGAAAACCTAAAGGGTAAAGACAGCGTATTTACCGTAACGGTACACGAAATCCGTATTAAGGAATTACCTGAGTTAGATGATGAATATGCTAAAGACGTAAGCGAGTTTA
>CALLXO010000202.1 GCA_937875645.1 uncultured Clostridia bacterium | reverse complement strand
TATTTTGCGTCAAATTAGGCAAAAACAAAAGGTTAGTGTTTTTCACTTCAAAAAACCAGCCGCCTGACCCTCCGTCTCTTAAACAAATCGCTTTAATTTCTCCAAAAGTCAGAGAATAATTTGCTGAAAGCGCAAATTTAGAAATATTCATATCTTTTAAAGCTTGGTCTTTAACAGCGTTAACATGCGGCAAACAAATATAAACTCCCTCTATATTAATACCGTATACAAGCAATGTCTGTAAATAGTCAGTGTCAGTTTGGCTATAATCCGTCATAAAAAAACTTACGTTTTCTATATCAAAATCTAAACAAAAATCCAAAATATTATTTATCTCGCCTGTATAGGCTAAATTGCTGACAATATAAGCGTTTCGCTTATCCCCAGTGAGCGCAAAACACTGTCCGCTGTAAACGTCAAAACAGTTGACCTGATAATTTAGTTTTTTAGGAAAAATCAGATAAATATTAAATGCAATACAAATACCTAACAAAACACTTACGCAGGTAATTTTAGTTTTTTTAGGTAAATTGACATATCCGCCGATAATAAAAATCGCCAAAAAATACAAAACGAGGACATAACCTATACTTTCTAACTCAATTATGCCTAATTTTAAGGTGGATAGCTTAACAGCCACATAATTAGACATAGCTAAAATAAATTTAGGCATAATCAAGACAAAATTAAAAAAGGGCAACAAGCCGATAAGCAGCACAACAAAACACACAAAAATTAAAGGTACCATAAGCATATTAAAACCTAATCCCAAAAGACTGATACTGCCAAAAAAATGTCCCATTAAGCCAAAGACGCCTATCATAGCACCCCCGCTTAAAAATAATAAACTTAAAACGTTTTTTAATGGTTTTTTAACTTTAGCTGTTTTTCTGTTGAGTGCAGAAGTAATGCAGTTTATGCCTATTACCGCCCCGAAGGAAAGCAAAAATCCAACGTCAAAAATAAAAAGCGGTTGAATAATCAAAATAATCAGCGCTGCAAGCGAAATATTAGACAGACTATCATTTTTTACTCCTAAATTTATCCCCATTAATCCGCAAGCCACCATAATAAGAGCACGCACAACTGAGGCAGAGAATCCGCACAACCATGCATAAAAAAGCATAAGCGTAAAGGTAAAAAGCGAAACAAGCCACTTGTTTAGCCGCAACGTACGGGCTAAAAACGCCAAAACAGCGGCAATAAAACCAACGTGTAAACCGCTGACGGCGAAAATATGCGATACGCCCATATTTCTGTAACCACTTGTCAAAACAGGGTCCATTCCGCTTTTATCGCCTAAAACCAATGCAACGGCGACGGGAGCGGTTTCTTCACTTAATTGAGTATAAAAAGTCTCTTTTATAAATCCCCGTGCTTTTTCGTCAAAGGTGGAACGCCCCGTGTTTAAAGTAAAGTTTTTTACTCTTTCTGCCAAAAAATAAATTTTGTTTTTTACATAATAAGTATTAACACCGTCGGAAAAAATCGGGCTGTTGTATAAAACGCAATCCATTTCTACAAAAAATCCTGCGCTTTCTTTAAGAGTGTCGGCATTTATTTGTTGCGTATAATTTATGTAACAACCAATAACACCATTGCTGTATTTTTTTACGCTGCCTTCTTTCGTCACTTCAAAATCACGCAAGGTAACAAAAGCGTAAGTATTATAGAAAACAATATTATCCGTCAAATTTGCCGTTATGCTTACCTCTTCACCGTGGTACTCATCAGCTGTTATCCTTTTTGCGGCAAAATTAAAATTAATAAAACCTAATACGCCGAAAATAACAGCAAGCAAAAAAACAATAGCCTGTCTAATTTTTTTAAATACAAAAAAGACCGCAACACCGCAAATAGCTAAACCGAGCGACAAATAAAATACCCAAAAATATCCCTTAGAAGCAGCATAAGCACATAAAATGCCGGCAATAAAACTAAGAGCAAGCAGCCCCAAAGGCCGCAAATTGATAAACCGTTTATTGTTCATGCGCTTTCTCCTATAAAAAGCATATAAAAAACTTCTGAGTATTCGTCGGGGGTCAAAATAGTTTGCAATATGCTTTTGTTTTCTATTTTTCCGTACACACTCTTGTAACAGTTTATCTTTTGTATTATGT
Source organism: uncultured Clostridia bacterium (assembly GCA_937875645.1). GTDB lineage: Bacteria > Bacillota > Clostridia > Christensenellales > CAG-314 > SFEB01. Next base: position 455 of record CALLXO010000202.1, on the reverse strand, counting down.
CAAATTTAATGCCAATCGAATAGGCAAATTGCTCAAAATATGGCGAATTTACATTAATTACGAATTCTCTTTTTCCTTCTTTGTCAAAAAAATTAATATATAATATTTTTTTGCTGATGTCGACAGACCTATTTAAATCGCCGCCCCCTTCGTCAAAGGAAGATACCCCATCAATTAATCCTGCCCTTGCTAACAAATCGCCGTAGCTATCCCCTCTTTTTACAGTATAATATCCGGCAAAAAAAACAGCGCCGTCAACATAAATTACGCCGCTAATGTTACTCACATCTATTTGATATTTTTTGTAGCAATATCTGTCGGAAAAAACAAAGGGATTATTAAATCCGCCGCAAAAAAAAGCTGTAAAAATAATAACACAGCAAAGGGCAATCAACACGCTATAAAAAATAATTTGCGCTTTGTTTCTCATTTAAAAATAAAAAAATATTCCCGCC
>CALLXO010000201.1 GCA_937875645.1 uncultured Clostridia bacterium | reverse complement strand
AAGCTTATAGTTTTTATTGCCGCCCATTTTGCGTAAACGCTTAAGTCCTCTGTTAGTGTTTTACCTAATAAGTAATCTGCACCAAAAGGTACTTCCCACACGTTTTCGTCAACAAACCAGCCATCAAAAACGAATCCCACTTTACTCGGATTTTCGGGCAGAGTAATAAGCTCATTGCCTGCGGTTTCTAACCTATAGTGTTCGTCGCCTTCCACCATAAACAGCACATTTTTAGTTTGTATTATTGCCGTCCATTTAGCATAAACGTTAAAGTCTTTTGTCAAAGCTGAATCTGCAAAATAATCCGCCGTAAAGGGTATTTGCCATTCGCCGTTGTCTACAAACCAACCGTCAAAGGTATAGCCGTCTTTTATTGGGTCGGTTGGTAAATCAATTGTTTCTTTGCCTGAGCTTCTAATCGTATGTATTGTATTACCGTCGGAAATAAAGCTAATATTGTATTTGATTATCCATACAACAGGCTCACCTTCGACATAATGCCAATAATTGCCCGCTTGCGTCGGTTCGGTATCTAAATAATAGTAAACAGTCGAGGAATTCAATTCTGTATTATTTTTGCCTATAGTGATAGCCGACCAACCTGACGAAGTACCGTTGTAATATACGGTTGTCAGAGCAGTACCTTCAAATGCACTTTCCTCAATCGTAGTTACTCTTTTACCGATAATTACGCTTGATAAATTAGTGCTGCTATAAAAAGCGTATCCGCGTATATATCTCACGCTGTCGGATATTATTAGGGTCGTCATTGCGGTTAGACCTTTAAATTGCATATTCTCAATTTCGGTAATGCCGCTGCCAAATTTTAAACTTGTGATTTTTGTGCAGACATCAAATGCCATCATGTCAATTTCTGTCACGCTGTCGGGGATAACAACAGCTCCCGTTTTACCCGCGGGACAAACAATAAGGTGCGATATGTCATTGTTATACAGTATTCCGTCTAAAGAGCGATATACTGTATTGCTTTCTGCTACAATTATTGTTGTCAATGCTGAGCATTTACTAAATGCGTCGGTGCCTATAGCTGTAATGCTTGCAGGGACAAAAATAGTAACAATAGTTTTATTTTGACTAAAAGCGTTGGCGGCTATTGCCGTAACAGGCTTTGTCATATAAACAGAAGGAATAGTTATTTCCGTTTCTGTACCTTGATAGCCTGTGACAGTATATACCATATTTTCGGCGTCATAAGAGAAGGTCAAGCCTTGCTGAACTTTTTCCACCCATTTCGCATAAACCCTCAATATAGTTTCAAGAGGAATATCAGCAAAATAATCTCCGGTAAACTCTTCTTTCCACTCGCCGTCATCAAGATACCATCCACCAAAATCGTATCCTGCTTTTAAGGGAGGATCAGGCAGAGTAATTGTTTCGTTACCTTGTGTTTCAACAGTATCATAAACAATACCGTCTACAACAAATCTAACAGAAGTAACCAGTGTCCATGGACGAGGTACTCCGTCAACAAAATGCCAATAGTTGCCTTGTTCAGTGGGTTCGTTTTCTGCAAAATAATATACGTCAGCATTTACAAAGTTGTGGTTATCGTCCCCTACAACAATATCGTTAAAGCTGCTTTCGTCTCCTTCATAATAAATTATCATTAAGCTGTGGCAATTGTAAAACGCTTTATTATTAACATTTGTTATGCCTTGGGGCAAAACAATATAGGCTAATTTAATGCAGCCTTCAAATACATAAGCATCGAGCACAGTGACTCCTCTGCCAATTACTACACTTTCTAAACTTTTACAATCTTCAAATGCGCTGTCGCCTAAATATGTTACGCTGTCGGGTATAATTATTTCCCTTAATTTGAAGCAGTTCCAAAAAGCATAGCCTTCAATAGACGTAAGATTGCTACCGAATGTAATTTGAACTAAATTATTGCAGCCTACAAAGGCTCCATAACCGATTGTCTCTAAACTTTCGGGCAAAGCTACGTTGACAAGGTTAGTACAACCTAAAAATCCTTCTCTTTCAATTACACGTAAACCTTCGTTAAAGGTCAGCGAAGACAGTTTTGTACAACCACTAAACGCCGATAAGCCGATGCTTGTCACGCTCGAGGGAATACTAACGGATGTAAGTTGATTGCATCCATAATAAGCTCTCATGTAAATGTGCGTTGTTCCCTCTTTTATTGTTGTTTCAGTAATATTTGTGTTTACCGCTTTAATCAGCCATTTGTCGAGATAGAGAGCGTTGCCGTATTCCACATATGTTAAATTGTTGGAATTTGTAAAGGCATATAAGCCGATACTTGTCACGCTGTCGGGAATGTTTAGAGTAGTTAAACTTGTGCAATTGTTAAAAGCTCTATTGCCTATGCTAATAAGTCCATTGTTAAGCGTTACAGTGATAAGTCCTGTGCAGCCGTAGAATGAATAGTTGCCTATACTTATAATAGTTTCGGGTAAGGTCACATTTGTTAAATTAACGCAATCACGAAAAGCACAGTAATAAATATAACGCGTACCCTCTTTAATCACCAACGTGCTTATATCGGTATCGTTGGCTTTAATCAGCCAGTCGCCTATATAGGAACAATTTTCGTATTGCTCGTATGTTAGCTTGGCACAATCTTTAAAAGCAGCTTGACCGATAAATGTAACGCTTGAAGGAATGTTTAAGGTGACTAATTCCGCACAACCTTCAAAGGCGTTTTCACCTATTTTTTGAACGTTTTCGCCCAAAGTAATTTCCGTAATCTTATCGCAGCCTAAGAAGGTTCTATCATCAATAACAGTAACAGTATTAGGGATAACAATAGAGCCGGTTTTCCCTTTGGGACATGCAATTATCCTTGTAACATCTTCATTATATAGGATACCATCAATTGAGGTGAAGTAATCATTATCAATCGCTACTTCAATACTTCTTAAATATCCGCAATTTTCAAACGCTCTTTCCCCTATATTCATAACCTTTTTACCTATCGTCACTGCCGCTAATTTTGTGCAGTTTTTAAAGGCTTCCGTTCCGATAGAAACAACATTGGTAGGGATAATAACTCCTGTCAATTCGGCACAACCGAAGAAGGCACTGTCTCCAATGCTTGTAACACTTTGCGGTATAGTAATATTAGTCAGACTTGCGCAATTGTAAAAAGCTTTTTCCCCTATATAGTTTACGTTTTGCGGTATTACAAATCCGCTTAATCTTCCACAATCTTTAAACATATAGTCGCTAATTGCCGTTGTAGTAGAAGGTAAATTCACACTTTCAAGGGAAATACAGCCGTTAAAAAGCGAACCGCCTAAGCTGGTAACACTCTCGGGTATAGTTATATTTACTAAGGATTTGCAGTTGTTAAAAGCGCCGTGACCAATAGTCGTGACAGAGTCAGGGATGTTAATATTTACCAAGAAAATGCAATTGAAAAATGCATAGTCTTCTATTTTTTTAACTGTAGAAGGAAGGGTAATAGAATCTGTTTTTGCCATGGGGCAAGCGATTAAGGTTTCGCCTTTTTTATCGTACAGTATACCTTCTTCTGATTTATAGCTGGGGTTATTTTCTGCAACATTAATATCAGCAGCGCAACCATAATAAGCGTAAGAACCTATATACATTACACTGTCGGGAATGTTGATTTCCTCTAACATGAAACATTTATAAAATGCATATTCGCTAATATAAATCATACCCTGCGGAATAGGCGCACTAACGAGATTGTAGCAGTTAGAAAATGCTCCAGCATAAATACCTAATGTGGTTTCCTTAAACATTACTTCTGTAATATTTTCGTTAAGGGCTACGATTACCCAATTGCCTAAATACAAAGCGTTATCATATCTGTCATATTGCAGACTAGGACAATCAGATAAAGCGTCATCACCTATGTAAAAGATGTTGTCTGATATATTTACCACAATCAGATTTTCGCAATTGGTGAAAGCCTGGATACCGATACTTTCAACACTGTCAGGAATAGTAATAACAACAAGTTTTGGACAGTTATAAAAAGCATAATTAGGGATGTATTTTATTCCTTCGCTGATTTCGACACTAGCAAGGTTGGGACACTGAAAGAATACCCTTTCGCCCCAATATTCTAAACTGGACGGAATACTAATAAAGCTTATTCCGCTGCCAGAAAAGGCAACTTCTCCTATGCTTACCAATGAATCAGGTAAAGAAATTTCTTCTAAAGCGGCACAATTTGCAAAAGCGCCTCTACATATACCCACCGTTGTGTCTTTAAGTGTTACGCTTGTTACCGATGTGTTTTCGGCTTTTATTAGCCAATTGTTTAGATACAAGCAATTTCCTGTTTTTTCATAAACTAATGAAGGACATTCGGCAAAAGCATCTCTTCCAATAATTCTTACGCTGTCTGCAATAGTAATATTAGTAAGTGCTCCGCATCCAAAAAATGCATATTCTCCTATGTAAGCGACACCTTCCGGTAACGTTACAGTTGTTAAAGAAGCGCAATTTAAAAATGCCTTAGCATAAATACCTATTGTCCCGCTTTTAATTGTGACTTCCGTAATAGTTTGATTTTCTGCACGTAAAATCCATTTGCCTAAGTAGAGAGCATTTTGATATCTCTCCAACTGTAAAGCTGTGCAATTAAAGAACGCAAAGTCCTCAATCTCTTTGACAGAATCGGGTAGCTGAATGCTTTGCAGATTTACGCAACCGTAAAAAGCATAACCGTTTATTCTTTCGATACCGTCAGGAATAATTATCGAAGTAACTATTGAATTATTTCTAAATGCCGAATCGGCAATATCTGTAACAGCTTTGCCTTCGAAAGTATTAGGGATTTTAACCGTTTGAGAAGTACCTATATACCCGCTTACAGCGTAAGAAGCACTATTTGGCAAATAGCTAAACAGTAGACCGCTGGTATACAGCACTCTAACCTTTGC
>CALLXO010000200.1 GCA_937875645.1 uncultured Clostridia bacterium | reverse complement strand
GTACGACTGCATCGATTCAACAATTCTTTACCCCTCATTGATGAGCAAAATTAACGAAGGATTGTTTTTTGCAGGACAAATAAACGGCACAAGCGGTTATGAGGAAGCTGCCGCTCAAGGTATAATGGCAGGCATTAATGCGAGCCGTTATATAGATAAAAAAACCCCTTTCGTTTTAAAAAGGTCACAAGCGTATATCGGAGTGCTTATAGACGACCTTACCACAAAAGGCACAAGCGAACCTTACCGCATGATGACAAGCCGAGCAGAATACCGATTGATATTGCGTCAGGATAATGCCGATTTGCGCCTGACAGAAATAGGCAGACAAATAGGACTGGTAACGGATAGCCGCTACAAGATTTTTTGCGCAAAAAATCAGCAATTAAAAGAGGCAGAAAAACAATTGAGCCAAATTCTTAAACCTGCTCAAATAAACCCAGTGTTAAAAAAAGAGGGCGAAGCGGAAGTAAAAACAGGAATTAGCGTAAGAGCGGCGTTAAAGCGGGCAAAAATCAGCGTTGCAATTTTAGAAAGAGAGTTTGGACTGTTTAAAGGTTTTATGCCGCAAGTTAAGGAACAAATAGAGATAGAAACTAAATACGAAGGTTATATAGCCAAAGAAAGAGAAAAGGTAGCCGCCGCTATTAAAACTGAAAATAAAACGTTACCTGCTAATATAGATTATAAATTAATAAGTGGTTTAAGGATAGAAGCGCAGCAAAAATTAGATAAAATAAAACCTCTGACATTAGGTCAGGCAAGTAGAATTAGCGGTGTCAACCCTGCCGACATTTCCGTTTTGTCTGTATATTTAATGGGGAGCGAGAAACAATGAAGGAAAAAAACGGTAATAAACAAGAAATTATTAATCAGCAGAAAGAAGATATTCACTTTGATTTGCAACAAACAAAAAAGCAAGTGGAAATAATGGAAAGTAGCATTGACGAAAGAAAATCCGACGAAAAATTAGAGGATTTTATTATTAAAGAAGAAAAAATCAATTTACAAAATATTTTTGCCCCCTATTTAACTTTAACAACTACACAAGCGAGTAAATTGTACATATATAATAATTTTTTAATAAAAAACAACAAGAAAGTTAATCTTACTGCCATAACAGACGGTTACGAAATAGCAGTTAAGCACTTTTTAGACAGCGCATTGGGGGCACAGTTTATACCACTAAATGCCGAGTTGTGCGATATAGGAAGCGGTGCAGGTTTTCCTGCTGTGGTGCTTAAAATAATTCGTGACGATTTAAAGGTAACATTAGTTGATTCCATCGCTAAAAAAGTCGATTTTTTGCGGCGATTATGCCAAATATTAAAAATAGAAGCGCAGCGATTTATTGCCCGAGCGGAGAATTTAGCTTTGACCCGCCGAGAAACTTTTTCTTGCGTTACAGCAAGAGCGGTGGCAAGTTTACCCACGCTGTTGGAGTATTGCGCACCGCTTGTTAAACTAGGCGGAATATTTTTAGCATACAAAGGGCGGGAAGCAGAGGCAGAAATTTTGCAAGCAATAACAGCTGCCGAAGTTTTAGGGATGGAGATAGCCAGCAAAAACGATTTTATTTTGCCAAATGAGGACTTTCGCACGATAATAGTTTACAAAAAAATACGAGAAACGCCGCAAAAGTATCCAAGAGCGCAAAATTTACCTAAAAAGAAGCCAATAATGTAACAAACACACTAAGTAAAGCAGATAAACATTGCTTTACACGGTTTAATAATTATGCTAATATAATTATATTCGGAGTAATATGTCAAAAATAGTAACTATCAGTAACCAAAAAGGCGGTGTGGGGAAAACTACCACCGCAATAAATTTAGCGGCGTATGTTGCCGAAAAGGGACACAGAGTCCTAATTGTAGATATTGACCCGCAAGGCAACGCCACTACCGGTTTAGGCATTGCAAAAAATCAATTAAGGGGCAGTATGTATGATGTAATGTTATGCCAAATACCGGCGGAAGAAGTTATTTTGCATACACAGGTGGACAATTTAGATATATTGCCTTGCACCAATGAACTTGTGGGCGCCGAAATCAATTTGATAAACGTCAACAGACGTGAGTTTGTTTTGCAAGATTCGCTTACTCCCTTAAGGGATATTTATGATTTTATATTTATTGATTGCCCCCCGTCGTTAGGATTATTAACCCTTAATGCATTGACGGCAAGCGATAGGGTGATAATACCTGTTCAGAGCGAGTTTTTTGCTTTAGAAGGACTAAGTCAACTGGTAAATACTATAAAAATAGTCAAAGAGCGCACCAATCCGAGTTTAGAAGTAGACGGAGTTGTTCTTACAATGTACGACAGCCGCAGCATAATGAGCCGTCAGGTCACGGAGGAAATACAGCGGTTTTTTGGCGAAAAAGTTTACAAATACCCCGTGCCCCGAAATATCAAAGTTACCGAAGCGCCGGGATTTGGCATACCTATATCGATACATGCCCCCAAAAGCAGCGGCGGCGCAGCATACCAAAAACTCGCAGAGGAGTTTATTAATAGAGAGGAGAAGAAGATAAAATGACGCAAAAAAAAGGTTTAGGTAGAGGCCTCTCGGCGCTATTTGATATAAACGAGTTGAATGCGCAACCTAACATTTCGGAAGAGGGCGTAGCGGTACGCAAAAAAGTTGAAGAGGCAAACGAAAAAGTACGCCCCGTCAGTAACCTTGACGGTAGCGGAAGAGTAATTGCTGTTAATATAGATTTAAAGGACATTGACCCAAATAGGGAGCAGCCGCGCAAAAATTTTGACGAAGCTTCATTAAACGAACTTGCGGAAAGCATTCGTTTGCACGGCGTCATTCAGCCTATTGTTGTGGTGCGCATGGGCATGCGCTTTATGATAATTTCCGGCGAAAGACGTTTTAGGGCAAGTAAAATTGCAGGCAAGGCTACAATTCCCGCAATTATTAAAAACTATACGCCGCAGCAAGTGCGGGAAATAAGCTTAATCGAAAACTTACAGCGGGAGGATCTTAACCCCGTTGAAGCGGCGCGCGCAATCAAACAGCTGATGATGGAGTTTAATATGACTCAGGAAACAGCCGCCGACCGCATAGGCAAAAGCCGCAGTGCAATAGCCAATACTTTAAGGTTGCTGTCGCTAAGTAGCGAAGTGCTTGATTTGATTCAAGACGGACGATTGTCAGCGGGACACGGCAGAACTTTAGTGGTGGTAGATGACGAAAAGGAACAATTAGATTTAGCACTTAAAGCATGCGACGGCAAAATGAGCGTTAGGGAAATCGAAAAGCAAGTACATAACATTTTAAACCCAAAACCAGTTGCGGAAGTTATTCGCAAGGCGGAAGTAAGTCTCGAATTAAAAGACCTCGTAACAAATATGCAACGTGCTTTTGCAACAAAAGTTACCGCTGTTGGCAACGGCAATAAAGGGCGAATTTGCATTGATTATTATACCAAAGACGATTTAGACAGGATAACTACCTTTGTGCGTGATTGGGGAAGGGATAAGTTTAATTAATGAAAATTTATTAAAAATGGAAATTTGTTTTTAGATGTCAAAATCAAAGCTTTTTAAATGGATATAAAGAAGCAGAAATGAAAAAAGTATATTTTGCTTTTTGATCAATTATTAGGATAGGCTTCGATCCAAGCATCAAAATAGTTGACAAAATTATTTTTGTCAGCTTGAGGACGGTTTAAGGTAAAAATGTATTTTAGAATTAGGTATTTTGCAGAAAAACCTGCTTTTGCTATTTTTTTTATGTTTTCCTCAGCCTTGCTTTTGTAGAGGTCTCTCATATATATATCAGACAGCATAAAATGAAAGTATTTGGCTAAATTGTTTTTACGCCATAATAATTCGCCTTCCGATTTGGTATGATAGGTTAAATAATGGCGCTTGCCTTCTGTAATCTTTTCTCCTTCAATGTTTAGCAAAGAAAGACAATCCGATGGATCGGTAAGATATTTGGGAAAGTTTTCGATATTGACTCGAAATATTTTATCGAAGGGGGGACTACTTTCGGTTATTTCATCTGAAAATTTTAAGGTGCGAATAAACATTTCATTATGCAGCTTAAGCTTTTTTAAGCTTTTATTTAGGTTTTGGATTTGACGTAATATGCGATTCTCTGCCTCGGCGAATAAATTAGAATATATTTCTGGCGTACCTATTTCATAATATTTTTTAATCATATTAAAGGAGAATCCGATATTGCGCAACATCTGTATCGTAATCGCATCGCAATACGATACTATGTCGTATTGATAATATTTGTTTTCGGCATTTGTTTGCGATGGATAAATCCTTTTTTACTCCAGACTCTTAAGGTTTCGTAGGGTACATTGGTCAGCTTGGAAAGTTGAGCTATATGCATTGATTCATTTGTGTGCGGAGTTCTTTTTGTATTCATATTTTTATCCTAAAAAGTGCTTGACTCGGTATTAATACCGAGTTTTATACTATCAGTATAAATAATTTTTGTCAATCATTTGACAAAGGGAGGTATAAAATGAGAAAAATATGTAAACTTTTTGTGCTATTGATAGTTATTGCTTTGGCAGTATGCACTTTGGTCGGCTGTGCACAACCCAAAACAGTGACTTTCAAAAACGCCGGCAACGAAGTAATAGCGGTTGCGGTAGCAGACAGAGAAGGTAGAGTAACGGAGCCGAGGATAACCGTTGCTAACGGTGCAGAAATCGAAGGCTGGTATACCGACAAAGATTTCGAAACAAGCAGCAAATTTGAATTCGATAGGGATAAAATTAAAGAAGATACAACCTTGTACGTTAAACTTATCAATATCGACTATAATGTAATTTACGATTTAGGTTATACCTTAGGCGAAGGCGAATCAATGCCAGAAGCGCCGAGAGAGACAATTTTTAATGTCGATGGCACTTTCACTACTCCTATCAACGCTCCTATACGCATAGGTTATGTTTTTAAAGGCTGGGCAAGCAACGGCAATTTATATGAAGCAAACGAAACGGTAACAGTAAACCTAAGCGGAGATATATCTTTAGTCGCTACCTGGGACATAGCCTATGTTACCGTAAATTTTTATGATGACGCTGCTATCATAATTGCTTCAAGGGAAGTTCCTTACGGCAGCGATGTTATCGCACCTCAAGCGGCGGCGCACTCCTACGGCTGTTTTGAATTTGTTGGCTGGGACAATGAATTAAAAGGTGTTATCCAAGATGCGAATGTTCACGCTGTTTACGAATACCGTCCCGCTGACGACAGCTGGTTCGACTTTGTACCGGTAAAAAACGAAAAAGATGAAACAACCGCTTACAAAATAAGAATGGCGCTGGACAAAGAAAGCCCTTATTACGAGGAAGGGGGCGAATACTGGTCAAATTCCAAAAAGCGTTTCAATACGGATGGATGGTATGGAATGCCTGACTTTTACAACGGCAAACCGGTAATCGGATTTGAAGGTATTAGTGCTATGGACGATGTAGGCCGCGGTGGCCAATGGAACGGTTACCAAAATTTGAATGTTAGTATATATATACCTGACAGCTATGTAAGTATCGAAAAAAAGCAAATAAAATGGTGGGTAGCCGACACCGTAGTAGTAGGTAAAAACCTGAAATCAATAGACAAGCTGGCTTTTTGGAATTGTTATATACAAAATTGGATTATAAGCGAAGAAAACGAGTATTTTTGCGGCGAAGGCGGCAGCCTTTACAGCAAGGACAAAACGGTATTGCTCTGCATGTATAACGATGCTTTTGTTGAGGAAGTCACGATACCGGAGCATGTAAAATACATATATCCCAATTTTGCGACCAGCTTTAGTTTTTTATTAAAAACGGTTAATATTTTGGGTGACGTTGAAGAAATAGGCGCGGGAGCTTTTTCGGAGTGCTGGATGCTCTCGACGGTCAACATAGAAGGCAGCGTAAAGAGGCTTGCAGATGCAGCCGATTGTGCCGATCCAAATTATGTTAACAGCGAAGATTTTGCCGAGGGAGTGTTCAGCTTTTGCGATCAGCTTACTTCGATAAATTTGAAGGGTATAGAATATATAGGGTTCGGTGCGTTTACAGGCTGTTCAAATTTAACAAATATTGAGCTGGATACAACTTTAAAATATGTTTCTCCAGAAGCGTTGGTAGGTTTGGGATCGCTTTCGACGATTAAGTTCAACGGGGGAGCGACAGTCAGCACAAACGGTAAATTTTTGTGCGAGGGCAATACTCTGATAGAGAAGGAAGCCAGTGCTATTAAACTTACTACTGATGGAGAAACCAAAGGTGACGTTTTCATAATTTATGCGGCGATGCAGGAAAGCATTTCTTACAATATACCCGATACGGTGCGCGAATTTTACGAATGGGCTTTCGAAGGCGCTTCAAAACTTAACAGCGTGACTATTCCTGATGGCGTTGAGGAGTTGCCGGGAGGATTGTTTGTACGCTCCGGATTGACAAGCATTGTAATACCGTCCAGCGTAAAAAAATTTCCGTTGACTGATGAAAGCAAGGGTGCAATGTTGATAGATTCGGTTTCAGCTTTTATCAATTGCCGGCAGCTGGCAAGCATTACCTTTGCGGAGGATTGCCAAATCACCGAAATCCCTGATCTGTGCTTTAACGGTACGATTTTAACGGTTATTGAATTGCCCGCTTCGGTGATAAAAATAGCCGCAAACGGACTTGCAATAGACACTTTGCAGGCGATTACTGTACAAAATGGCAGCGTTAACTTTGAGGCGAACGAAGGCGTTTTGTACAACTTAGGCAAAATGGAGCTGTTGTGTTATCCTGCGTCAAAAGAAGGGGAAACTTTTGAGATGCCGTCGTCTGTTAGAAAAATAATGAGAGAGTCCTTTGCTTCTTGCCATAAATTAGTACGACTGGAGATTAACGAGGGTTTTGAGGAAATTTTGCCTGGAGCGTTTTATGGGGCACGGTTAAAGGAAATAGTGTTTTCGTCGACGGTAAAAAAAGTGGATTTATGCTCATTCCCTTGTTATTATCTGGAGCTATTGGATTTTAGCGCAATGACGGACCCCTTTGAGGTCACTAATATTTTGGAAGCGCCGGAAAGCACCAAACTGTTTATGTGTTTAACGTATCCAAGCTCAAAATAGAGGTGGCAGAAAGCAATTACGATGCTTTTTATCAAATGCTTAATCTGTACACAAACAATTACGGAAACCGTATCGATATAAGCGGTTATTCCGATGCTGCGGTTACGGTATACGCTTTTGTAAACGGTGATGAAACGGAAACGATGCGGGCAAGGAAGCTTACTTCTTATCCCATTCCTCAATGGAAAGGCGGCGAGCCCATACAATATTTCCAAGGCTGGTTTGTCGATGATGGCATTTGGCAAGAGGAAATAGCTTTGCCCGCCGAAAACGAGCTCGGTACAGTTGTCACCTATTATGCCAAATGGGGAAGTGAAGAGCGGCGTGACGGAACGATGGAGTGTTTTGCATATTTGCTGGAGATTAATACCCCTAAAACGATAACAGTAATGGCGGAAAAATCGATAGTATACTTTGAAACCTTGGTTGAGCCGGAAACGGAAGAATTTTTTTTGATAATCTTGGTACTTTTTATTGACGGAGAAGAATGTGCATATATTGAATTATACGAATTACCCGCAAATAAAATAGTTAAAAGTTGCTTGGATTTCACTAAGTATCTGGATAATTTCCCAGCGGAAATTGAAATAGAAATAATAATGATAGTAGAGTAATTATTATAATTATGCTCTAAAAATAAAAGGCGGTACGAAATTCTCGTACCGCCTTTACTGTCTAAAACAATAAGGTTTTATAATGGTTCTATAATAAATGTTGTGGGATAGGTAAAAAAGGTAGAGCATTTAAGCACTCTTTAGTATAATTGAGATTGTTTAATTAATAGCCTAAAATACCAAATTACACTTTATTGAGTAAATCTAAACTGAAAAGTAGTCTTTTAAGCGTTTCTTCTTTGCCGAGTAGGTCGGCTAGTTCCGTTGCGCCGCCCGGTGTGGACTCCTTGCCGCTTATAGCTATTCTTGTAATCCAAAGAATCCCGCTTTTTTTAACATCTTCTTGTGCCGCTAAATCTGTCAATACGTTATACAAAGAGGCATTGTCCCAAGTTGATATGTTCTGCAAAACGTAAATAATTTTAGGCAAAAATTTTTTAGCATTTTCAATACTGCTTTTTTGTTTAGCATTTTCAAAAAGGTTAATGTCGTATTTATCAAATTCCTCTAAAAAATTTACCTTTTCGGGTATTTCCGTTAAAGCTTCCGTTCTTCCTTGAATTATTTTAGCTAATTTTACATAATCATATTTGCCTGCTACTTTGCTTTTGTCTAGATAAGGCGCTGCTAAATGTAAAAATTTATCGCTATCCATTTCTTTAATATAAAGTCCGTTTAGCCACTTTAGTTTTACCTCGTCAAAAATAGCAGGCGAACGGTTTATTCCTTCAATGCTAAAAAGCTGCTGCATTTCTTCAAAACTCATTTTTTCCCTATCATTTTTTGGAGACCAACCCAGCAAAACGATATAATTGATTATTGCTTCCTTTATATATCCCTTTTCGATTAAATCTTCGTAGCTTGCTGCACCGTCACGCTTGCTCAGTTTATGCTCCTTGTCCCGCATAATAGGCGGCATATGAATATACATAGGTCTCTTCCACCCAAAAGCATCATAAAGCAAGTTATACTTAGGAGTACTCGTCAAATATTCCGTACCCCGCATAACAACGTTTATCCCCATTAAGTGGTCGTCAATTACGTTGGCAAAGTTGTAGGTAGGCATACCGTCTGATTTTATAAGAATATTGTCTTCTAACTCTTCGTTTTTTACGCTTATTTCTCCAAAAACAGCATCAACATAAGAGGAAATACCCTCTGTGGGCATATTTTGACGGATTACAAAAGGTTCGCCGCTTTCTATCCTTTTTTGTGTTTCTTCTTTACTTAAAGCCAAACAATGCTTGTCGTATTTACGTGCGCCTTTTTCGTCAGGCAAGTTTTCTAACCGTTCTTTCGTGCAAAAACAATAATAAGCCTCGCCCTTTTCTATTAATATTTTGGCATATTTAAGATATTCGTTTTTCCGTTGACTTTGTATATAAGGACCGTAGTCTCCGCCAACGTCGGGTCCTTCGTCATAAAAAAGCCCTGCTTCCTTCATTGTTTTTAAAATATTATCAATACTATCCGCTACCAATCTGTTTTGGTCGGTGTCTTCAATACGCAAAATAAACTTTCCGCCTGTTTTTTTTGCGTATAAATAACTATATAATGCTGTGCGTAATCCCCCTATATGCAAATATCCTGTGGGGCTGGGCGCAAATCTTGTCCTAACTTGATTTTTTTCCATTTTTTTCCTTATTTATAAATTAACAATTAAAAAGTTTGTCTAATTCTTCTAATTCCTTTGCTACATTGATACGGGCAAATAAATTTTCGCCTTTTGTTACCTTATCCCCTTCCTTCATGCCGTCAAAGGAAAGCAAGCTGTCAAAATTGTCAGGCACTTCACCTTTATTTAACCTTTGGTAAATTTCCTCAGCGGTATTCATCAAAAAAGGACTTATCAAAAGAGCAATAAACCTAATTGTCTCTATTAGGTTATACAACACCGTACCTAATCTTTCCCTTTTGTCTTGTTCTTTTGCCAGCACCCAAGGCGTGTTTTCGTCAATATATTTGTTTGCTCTGTAAACAAGCGCAAAAATTTCGCTCATTGCTTGCGGCATATTAAAAGCATCTATTGCCGTCCTGCACTTATTTAAGCAGTCTGTTGCCATATTGGTTAGCTCCCTGTCGTTGTCGTTAAGTTCGCCTTGACGGGGCACAAAACCGTCAAAATATTGAGTTATCATAGCGGTGGTTCTGCTCACAAGATTGCCTAAACTGTTGCATAAATCGCTGTTAAAACGGTTGAGCAAAGCTTCCGTTGTATAAACACCGTCATTTCCAAAAGGCACTTCCCTAATTAAATAATAGCGAATAGCGTCTAGTCCGTACCTATTCACCAAAAAATACGGGTCAACAACGTTGCCCTTGCTTTTGCTCATCTTGTCGCCACCAAACAAAAGCCAACCGTGACCGTAAACGTGTTTAGGGAGAGGCAAATCCAAAGCCATTAAAAGCGCCGGCCAAATAATGCTATGAAAACGCACAATTTCTTTAGCCATCATATGAACGTCCGCCGGCCAATATTTTTTAAACAGGCTGTCATTTTCGCTTGCATAACCTAAAGCGGTGATGTAATTGCTTAGAGCATCAATCCACACATAAACGCTGTGGTTTTTGTCAAAAGGAACAGGTACACCCCAAGTAACGCTAGTACGACTCACTGCCAAATCAACTAAGCCGGGTTTAATAAAGTTGTTTACCATTTCATTAACGCGAGAATAGGGCTGTAAAAATTCGGGATTTTCCGTATACAGCGCAAGCAGCCTGTCGGCGTATTTACTCAATCTAAAAAAGTAACTTTCTTCCTTAGCTTTTAAAACTTCTCTATTGCAGTCGGGGCACTTCCCTTCTGTTAGCTGACCTTCCGTCCAAAAGGATTCACAAGGACTGCAATACCAACCTTCATACTCTGCTTTATAGATATCGCCTTTGTTATACAGCTTTTCAAAAATTTTTTGCACTGTCGCTTGGTGATAATCGTCAGTAGTACGAATAAACTTATCGTAGCTTATGCGCATCAATTGCCAAAGTTTTTTTATGTCGACATAAAGCGTATCGACAAATTCCTTAGGGCTCAGTCCCTTTTCCTCTGCCTTTTTTGCAATATTTTGACCGTGCTCGTCCGTTCCCGTTAAAAAGAAAACATCAAAGCCGTCTTTACGCTTAAACCTCGCTAAACAATCGCAAACAACGGAAGTATAACAATGTCCTAAGTGTAATTTTCCGCTACTGTAATAAAGAGGAGTGGTAATATAAAATGTTTTGTCTCTCTTTTGCATATCTTTCTCCAACAAAAGTTCTAATTATATAGTTTAACGCAAAATCAGTAAAAAGTAAACATAATTATTAAGGTTATGATACTTTTAGCGTTAAAAATAACGTTGTCGCATATGCCAAAAAGACCTTACATAAAATAATTAAAGCAAGAAATTATTTATCTTAACAACTATTTATAAAAAGGAATAAAAATGGCAACTGTTTGGTTTGTATTAATTGCCGGAAGCCTAATATTGATGCTCATCTATAATCCCGACGCAGTGTTGGCAGTTATGACAATAAGCGTAACGGAGAGTTTTGAGTTGTGCATAAAGCTTGCCGGCGTATATTGCATTTGGTTAGGATTTATTGAAGTTATGCGCCAAATTGGCGCACTTGACCTTTTGGGTACGTTGTTAAGACCTCTTATTAGATGTTTATACGGCGAATTAAACCCAAAAGCTCGCGATTACGTTATTGTCAATATGTCGGCTAACTT
>CALLXO010000199.1 GCA_937875645.1 uncultured Clostridia bacterium | reverse complement strand
TTTTATAATCTAAACCTATATAATCACTCACGTTTACTAATACATTCAGCAGGTTTTTTGCGGGAAGCTTTTGATATTTGCAAAAAACTGCCTAAAAATGCAGCAAAGAAACTTATAAAAAATAAAAGTAAAATTTGTCTAAAAGAAATAACAATTACAGTAACATAAGTATAAAAATAATAGTTTTTAAAAACATAATTAGTCAGCATAACCAAAATTGACATGCCCAAAACGGCTAACAAAAAGTTAACTAACGCAATTAATACTCCCTCTATGCCAAAAATAGTAAGTACATCTCCGCCACTTGCGCCCAACGAACGTAAAATTCCTATATCTTTTTGTCTATCGTTTATAGAAATTGATATAAAGTTGTACATAAGAAGCAACGCAAAAATCATTAAGAATATTCCGACAAACAAGAATACTTGCTTTAATATGTCTGTTATCTCTTTGAGGTTGTTTAATTGAGCCATAACCAAATGTTGAATATCAAAAACAGTCTGCTCCTCTTGCTCAAAATTAAGATAAAAATTTGTTATTTCATAAACCTTATGTCTGCTATGCGGCAAATAAGTTAAAAGACTGTTGTATTTTCCTTCAATATACACATTTATGTATGTATCATATAAAGTTTCGCTAAACACCACACCTTCTTTAGTTGTTTTGGTATCTTGAGAGTATTCCGGTATAAAAAAGCCAGCAGGCACAACAGAAATGCGACCTATTTTTTCGTTGACTATTATTAGTGAATCATTCCGATAATTGACATTTTTGTAAACGTTATGTTCGTCAAACTTATTTGATACGACAGGCATAATTATCTGAGCATAGGTACTTTCGCCATATTTATTGATGTAAAACTCCTCTGTTAGATACTCTTTATATTCCGCCTCACTCCCTTCAAAACCGTTTACTTTCGCCGCAGAAAAACTTAACGACACATAGTTATCCACCGCGTGGTTTATAGCTTGATTTATCTCATTGCTTAAACCGCTTATCTGCAAAATACTGCCCGACTTGCTGACAATACTCATATATTCTCCTATCGGCAGCAAACATTGGTTGTTACCTAAAGTGTTTTGCCCCTCTCTTAAACAGTATTGCAGGTCATTTTTAAACTTATAAATGTATCCTATATTATCCCTATCATACAAGTTTATTTCGGAAAAATGCATAATTGCTCCGCTAAAACGTCTTGCTTCAAAATAATTGTCGACATTTGATATTTCATTCATATATTCGTTGCTTACAAAACACAGCGCATGAACAGAGGCGGTTAGCAAGTTGGAAAGTTCACTTTTTAAAGCTTCAAGCTGTAATTCATCAATATCATATCTGTTTATTTCTTTTAATCTCTTGTACCGCTCGCTATCAAAATTTGTATCCACAATGCCGCTAATTTGCATTTTTTCGCCATTGACTAAAATATTTTTTCCTATCAAGTCCTCGATTTTTTCAATAGTTTCCGTTTGACTAAAAATATCCTCCCTGTAATTTGCGTAAAGAAAAGTCTCAGCAGCATATTTGGAAAGTGCAACTTCCTTACTGTTTTGCGGCAAGTGTGATTCAACAGCATAACCGCACGCACTTGCAAAATCAGGCGGTATATAAGTGAAGCCGTTTAAATTTGTCAAATAATAAGCGTTCCATTCGTCGGTATATCCGCAATTTTCTATTAAATTAACACTCCCGTTAGTAACAGGTATATTTTTGTTTTTTAACCTATTATTGAAAAACCTGATATCCTTTTCGCTAAACGCATAGCTTCCTACTTTTGTATTAGTTTGCGAATAGTAATTCCAGCTTAACTTATTTTTTGTGACAATTACAGTACTAATATTATTTTTATAAAAATTATTTGCTGCACTTTGCGCTTCATTAAAGGAAAAAATGGTATGTGCAAGTCCAAACATACTCAGAGCAATAACAGAAAGCAAAATGACGGCAAACAGCCTAAGCGGCTTAACCTTTAAACTTGATACGCCCGCTTTAAGT
>CALLXO010000198.1 GCA_937875645.1 uncultured Clostridia bacterium | reverse complement strand
GTATGTCAAGGTCAGGACCGATATGGCGGTATAATTCCGTCATATAACTTTGGCAGAAACGCATCATTTCGCCTTCTGATTTGCCTGTAGGGTCAAAATCACTGCCGCCCTTGCCGCCGCCCATTGGCAAACTGGTAAGACTGTTTTTTAGTGTTTGTTCAAAGCCCAAAAACTTTATAATGCTGAGGTTTACATTAGGCTGAAAACGCAAGCCTCCCTTATAAGGTCCAATTGCGCTGTTAAATTGTACTCTGTAACCGCGGTTTACATGCGGTTGCCCCTTATCGTCCGCCCATGGCACTCTAAAAATAATTGTGCGCTCAGGCTCTACCAAACGCTCTAAAATTGCGTGTTTGCGGTAAAGTGCTTCATTCGCTTCAACAACGGGTGCAAGACTTGTTAATACTTCCTTAACAGTCTGCATAAACTCCGGTTCATTGGGGTTTTGCGCTTCTGTAGCGGCGATAACTTCGTTAATGTAATTAGACATTCTTTAATTTCCTCCACAAAATCTAAAGGGCTGTTTCCCCTCTTTGTTTTGCGTTTATTATAGGTTTTAAAAAAAATAAAGTCAAGCAAAAAAGTGTCAGATTTTATACCCTTAATGAATAATTTTGCATCACATTTTTTATTGTCATTTTTTTGATAAAAAGACTGCAAATAAATGCAAACAATAACGGAATCTTGACTAATTTAATGAATTTTGTTATAATATAGTATCATAATTCAGGAGGATTCCATGAATAAAACTAAACATGGTTTTAATGTTATATGCGGCGTGTTTCAGGTCTTAATTGGTTTAGCAACATTAGCCGGCGGCGCATATTTATTATATCTCTGGGGGCTTGCAAACAAAAGCTCAATTATTTTATCTGGACTGTTTAATAAGGTGCTGCTTTTAGTGGGCGCAGATAAAATATGGATGGCAAAGTTTTTGGCACCTGTTGCGGTAGCTCTTTTTGGACTATTTTTGACTATGAACGGCAGTAGCTTATACAAAAAAGCATACAACGCCGAAAAAAAGAAATACCGTCAAAAACTGTTCCCTGCTGTGTTGGGTATTTTCTTTTGTGCCGCCGCTGCCTATGTCTGTTATTGGGGATTTTTTGATGACCCAGCATTAAAAACTTATACCATTGCCGCCATTGCCTTGTTTGGATTTTTGGCGCTGCTAAACTTTTTATCTATATTTTTAAGCCATGGCAACAAGAAAGAAAATGAAACAAAAATTCAGGACACAAAAAATGAAGCTTTTAGCGTGGCTACTACTGTCGGTGCGATATTTATAACAGCTAAGGAATTTGAAGAGCGCGGCAAGGAATTATTAAAACACCTTAAACGCAAGAAATTAAGTAGGGAGGAATTTGCCGCTTGCCTGCAAGGGTTAATAAAACTCCCTGTCGATATGCCGGTAGACTACAAAATTAATTATATACAAAAACTGTACGGCAAAGGTTATTTAACGGCTAATGCCTATAAGGTATTAATAATAGATGCTCTATACTCCCCTTGCTCCTCAAACTTAAAGGCAAAAACACGTTATCTCGAAAAGCTACATAAAAAAAGAATGGTGGACGAAGTTACATACAAACAAATACTCCAACAATTAATGAGTTCAATTAATTAATAATTTTTTATAACACAAACTGTTAAAACGCTAATACACGTTACAATATTTTACATCAAAGCTTATTTAATAAGCTTTTTTTGCTATTAGACCTATTTCGTGCGCTTGACGCAAAAGCTCTTCTCTAAACTTAGGATGAGCAATACCCACCAATCTGTTTACCCTTTCCCGCACATTTGTACCCCTTAAATCTGCCACGCCGTACTCGGTGACTACATAATGCACATCATTGCGAGAGAGAGTAACTGCCGCACCCCTTTTTAGTTGAGGCACAATTTTAGAAATCTCTGTGCGGCTACCGTCGGGGTTTTTAGCCATAGTTGTGGAATAAAGCGCAATAAAAGACCTGCCATTTTTACTCATTTGCGCCCCTATCGCCGTATCCGCTTGACCCCCGCTTCCGCTAAATTGAAGGCTGCCTAAGCTTTCGCTGCAACACTGTCCAGTGAGGTCAATTTCTAAAGTGGTATTAATACTTACCATATTGTCATTTTTGCCTATTACATAATAATCATTGGTATATTTGCCCTCCATCACTAAAATGCCTGGATTATCGTCAACAAAATCATATAGCTCTCTTGTGCCTATTATCATCGTTGTCACCGCCTTGCCGCGGTAGAAGTTTTTTACGGAATTATCTATCACACCTGCTTGAGTGAGCTTCATCATGCCGGTAGAAAACAGTTCGGTATGCACTCCTAAATGCTTTTTTTCATAAAGAGAAGCGGCTACGGCATTGGGTATGCCGCCGATACCCAACTGTATGCAATCGCCGTCAAGTATATAATCAGCAATATTTTTTCCTATGGAAAAATCCTTTTCGTTGTACATAGCATCGGGAATTTCCGGTAGCGGATAGTCCGTTTCAATAAAATACGATACGTCTTTTACCGACAACTCAACATCACCAAAAGTCCGAGGAACGTTTGGGTTAATTTCCAATATCACTAAGTCGCTTTTTAATATAATGGATTTTTCATAAGTATTGGATAACCCTAACGACACAAAACCGTGCTTATCCGGCATACTGCAATTGCCGATATATATTGTCGGTTTAATATGATAAATACGTTTTATTGCCGCAGAGGAAAGATGCTGCGGCACATAAGAAACGTTGCCTATCGCCGAAGATTTTCGTAAAACTGGCGTAAAAAACCAACCATCCTGATTAAACGCTTGAGCGCAATCAGCATTTGTCATATATTCAAAATTACCCATAGGTAAGCAAGTTGTTACCGTTACGTTTTTTACTTTATCTTTTAAAGTATGAAGCTGACTTAAAAATGCCGCCCCTTCTGACGGAGCTAAACCGCTTACAATGTGGTCATCATTTTTAACAAGCGACAGAGCTTTTTCGACTGATATTACTTTACTTTGATAGTCCATATTTTTTGCCTCCCTTCGTTATATGCTATTGTAAGTATTTGCATTTTTCTTGTTTTTTTCCTTATTAATCATTATTTTATCGTCAATTTTTTTTTAACAATAAAAAAAGAGTCTGACAGCTGTCAAACCCTATTTCTTTTGAAAGACAAACTATATTAAAAATATTATAAGCATACCTAAAATTACGCCGAACAAATTAAACAAGGTAGGTAGACGTTTATTATATAATAAGACGGCTTGTGGCAATATCTCGCCATACGTCACATAAAGCATAGCGCCCCCCGCCAAACTCAAACAAATAGAAATGACCATGGGCGAAATATTACCCAAAGCATAACCCAATACAGCGCCTATTACCGTTATGCTTCCGCTTATAATGGTAAGCATGACAGTTTTCCACGCATTAAGCCCACCGCTAATTAGCGGCACAGCAATTGCCATACCCTCGGGTATGTTGTGTAAAGCCAGCAAAACAGTAAGTAAAATTGCGTTTTCGACAGCAACGGCGCCGCTTGACCCTAGCGCTAAACCTTCGGGCAGATTATGCAAGCCAATTGCTATCATCATTATTATGCCGCTGATGAAAAACTTCTTTTTGTTTTTTTTACCTGATGCAATTTCTATAATATCAACAGAATGGCTTAGTTCTTCCAGTTTGTGCTGTTTGTTTAATTGCTCTTTATCTTTTTTTTGCGTGATTATATCCACTATCCAGTTTAAAAAAGCTATAACTGCTACACCTAAAACAATGCCTAGCACCACAATAAAATACTTGTTTTTTACGTCTTCGATTACAAATAACGCTTCGGGGATAAGCTCAAAAAAAACCACCGCCACCATAACGCCGGCAGCAAAATTTAATACGCAGCTAATGGGCTTTTCGCTTTTATTTTTAAACAAAAGTCCAATAACTCCTCCCAGTCCTGTACCAGCAATGCCGGCAATAATGGATAACAATGCCATAGTGCCCATAGTTAAACCTTCTAAAAATTAATTTCAAAAGCTATTATAACATAAACATTTTTGTTTTGCTTCTTCTTTTATAAAAATGTTTAACATTTACAATAATTGGTATGCTTATTTTATGTTTTAGCATTATTAAAAATGCAGTTGCTTACATATAAAAAAAGATATATAATAATTTTGTGGCAATGTAAAATCCGTAGCACGGTTGTGTCAAAAAAAGCGAAGGTTGTTAAAAATTATCACGCGAAAGGCAAAAAAAGCAAACATTGACTATATTATAAAAAAGGAGAAAAATATGAATCTTTTAGATAAAAATATCCCAACGGCGGAAAAACCGACTGTCGCCGAAAAAACCACCAATTGGGACTTAATGAAATTAGCAGAGCAACAAGACTGTGATGCATACGAAGCAGCGGATATCGAAATGCTGCCCGCCGACAAGAAACGCAAATACAGAGACTTTTACAACGATGTCAAACAGCCTTGTGATTATATTAAAGAAGATTGGTAAATAATTACTCCTTTTATTAACTCGCTTTTACTTCTTGCGCCACTCTTTCTGTTTTTTCAGAAAACAGTAGAATTATTTTTATTGCAATAATTGCGATTAAAACTACAAAAAACATATTGACACCAAATAAGGTAAATTGTATTACGCCAAAACTCAGCAAAGCAAAAAAGTTAATTATTGCAATAATTGCGCCAAAAAAAGCGCCGTATCTCATCATTTTATTGATAGTTTTTACCTTATCCGTTTCAATAATATACATAGCTACAATCAAGCCATCATATATAAAGGATATTATACCAAAAACAGCCAACAAAATCCAGTACCAGATACTTGAATATATATGAAACCCATAGACTTGGTTGTCGCCAGTGAAAGGATTGTACCTTTCAAAAAACGGAAAGCAGACACAGATGACAACAGCGCATAAATTTAAAAGCAAGATTACGCCTGAAAGTGTTTTTTTGTTTTTTATACTCATTATTTGCTTTTATAAGTATTTTACTCTTTCATATTATAATAAAAATTTAAAATTAATCAATAGATTTACATATA
>CALLXO010000197.1 GCA_937875645.1 uncultured Clostridia bacterium | reverse complement strand
TTTGCCTATGATATTCAGCTTTTTTGGCACAGGCGAAGGCACAGCGGCTTATTGGTGGGACAGGAACATGACAAGCAACGGAGGCACTTGGTGGGGTTCGGTAATATATTTACTTAGCTTAACAGTACTTATTTTCTTGTTTAGCTTCTTCTATTCGCAGATACAGTTTAATCCTGCGGAAATAAGCAAAAACGTACAGCAAAACGGCGGGTTTATCCCAGGGATAAGACCGGGAAGAGAAACAGCAGACTTTTTAGCAAAAACTGTTTCGCGCATAACTTTTTGGGGAGCGGTATTCTTGGCAATAATGGCACTGTTGCCCTCAACGATATTCCAATTGGTAGGCAATGAAGGCTTAACAAGCGCATATTCGGCAACAGGTTTGCTTATCGTAGTATCAGTTGCATTGGAATTTGACAAGTCCTTGCAAAATCAAATAATGATGCGCCATTATAAAGGGTTTTTAAAATAGGCGAAAAATGAGAAAGAATTTAAAGATTGTTTTGACGGGCGCCCCCGGAGCGGGGAAGGGCACGCAGGCATCTCGGTTGGCGGAGTTGTTAAGTATTCCGCAGATATCGACGGGCGACATTTTTAGATTTCATATCAAAAACCAAACGCCGCTTGGCATAAAAATAAAGGCACTTCTTGATGATGGCAAATTGGCACCCGACAGTGATGTGCTCACAATAGTAAAAGAAAGACTTAGTCAATCAGATTGTAAAAACGGTTACATTTTAGACGGTTTCCCCCGAACAATAGCTCAAGCGCAAGCTTTTGAGCAGATTTGTCAAATTGATGGCGTGATTAACCTTGTCGTCAGCGAAGATAAGTTGCTTTCAAGGCTGACAGGCAGACGCACCTGCAAAAGTTGCGGAAAAATCTGCAATATGTCTTCCCTAACGGGAAACACAATTTGCACCTCTTGTGGCGGGAAACTGTATATTCGTGATGACGACAAAGTGGAAACAGTGAAAAATAGATTGACTGTCTATACCCTTCAAACAAAACCGATATTGGAGTTTTACAAAAATAGAGGTTTGCTTGTCAATATTAACGGAGACCAATTGCCAGAAAATGTATCACGTGATATAGAACAAGCTTTAAACAGACTATGATTAACATAAAAACACCCGAGCAATTAGGGTATATGAGAGAGGCAGGCAAAGTTGTCGCCGATACGCTCAAGCTGTTAGAGGATAAAATACGTGTAGGTATCAGCACCGCTCAACTTGACAAAATAGCACATGATTTTATTGTTAAGTGCGGCGCACGCCCCAACTTTTTGCATTATAGAGGTTACCCTTCATCTACTTGTATATCAATTGACGAAGAGGTGGTACACGGTATTCCTAATAAACATCGCTACATCGAAGAAGGTCAGATTGTGTCTATTGATTTAGGCGCAGAAATGCACGGCTACAACGGCGATGCGGCAAGGACCTTTTGCATAGGGCAGGTCAGTCCCGAAAAACGCACGCTGGTGGAAGTTACCGAACAATGTTTTTATAAAGCGTTAAATGTAGTAAAAAACGGAGTGAGGTTAGGGGATATAGGCTGGGCGGTGAGTCAACATGCGCAAAGATACGGTTTTGGCGTGGTGACGGAGCTTGTCGGCCACGGTATAGGCAGCGTCCTTCACGAAGACCCCAATGTTCCAAATTATGGCATTAAAGGCAGAGGTATTCGTCTTGCATCAAATATGACCATATGCATCGAACCTATGATTAATATGGGTACTGCGGAAGTAGTTTTTTCGCCTAATGGATGGACGGCAATCACCAAAGATAATAAGCCGTCAGCGCATTACGAAAACACTATCATAATCACCGACAACGGTGCGGAAATTATAACAAAGTAATATGCAAAAATTAAATAAAGAAATAGATATCGGAAGCGTTGTTTATTCGCTTAAGGGCAGAGATGCTGGATGTTGTTTTGTAGTTGTCGCCTTTTCTGACGACAATACCGTACAAATTTGTGATGGACAAAAACATAAGCTTAACAGCCTAAAGCGGAAAAACATAAAGCACTTGCTTTATACAGGTGCAAATTTAGATAGTATTTCGCAAAAATTAAAACAAGGCAAAAAGGTATTTGACAGCGAAGTGTACAGCGCCTTAAAAAACATACAACAAGCTTCAAGGAACAATGAAAATGAGGTAAACATGTCAAAAGATGACGTTATTGAAGTCGAAGGCAAAGTAGTGGAAGTTTTGCCCAATGCAAACTTTATAGTAGAGTTGAGCAACAATCATAAAATCACTGCCTACATAGGCGGAAAATTACGCATGCATTATATAAAAATAATGAAAGGCGACAGTGTTACGGTAGAAATGAGTCCTTATGACTTAACTAAAGGCCGAATTATCTGGCGCAGCAAATAACAGCAGCAAAATTTATTTAGGAGGACTTAACAAATGAAAGTCAAACCAAGTGTAAAACCCATGTGCGATAAATGCAAGGTAATAAAACGCAAGGGCAAAGTTAGGGTAATTTGCAGCAAGTACCCTAAGCACAAACAAAGACAAGGTTAAAAATAATCCCTGATGCAGTCAAGCTTATCATTCCAAAAACAAGTTTGATGGCGTTAGTGGCGTTACATAAAAACAATATAAGGAGATTATTAAATGGCTCGTATTTCCGGTATAGATTTACCCAGAGAAAAACGTATAGAGATCGGTCTGACCTATATTTACGGCATAGGTTTACCCACATCACAAAAAATTCTTGCGGAAACTGGCGTTAGTCCTGATGTCCGCGTAAAAGACCTTACAGATACAGACGTGTCTAAGCTGCGTGATTATATCGAACATAATCTACATGTAGAAGGAGACCTAAGAAGGACTGTTACCCTTAACATCAAAAGGATGATGGAGGTAGGTAGCTACCGCGGCATTCGTCACAGAAAGGGCTTGCCGGTAAGAGGCCAGTCAACAAAGCAAAACGCGCGCACACGTAAAGGCCCCAAGCGCACTGTTTCTCGCGCAAGAAAGGCAGAGAAATAAGGAGAGTGAATTATGGCAGTTAAAAAAGTTACCAAAAAAAAGAAGGATATTCGCCGCGTAGACAATGGTCAGGTGCATATTCATGCATCTTTTAACAATACAATAGTATCCGTTACAGACACACAGGGCAATTTGCTTTCCGCTTGCAGCTCAGGCAGTTTAGGCTTTAAAGGCAGCAGAAAGAGCACAGCTTTTGCAGCTCAACAGGCAGCGGAGACGGCGGCAAAAGCAGCTAAGGAATTTGGCTTGCGTTCTGTCGAAGTCTATGTAAAAGGACCAGGTCAAGGTAGGGAATCAGCAATAAGAGCTATGCAGTCGGCAGATTTAGAAGTCACGCTGATTAAGGACGTGTCTCCTATCCCCCACAACGGTTGCCGTCCGCCAAAACGCAGGAGAATATAAAGGAGAATAATTATGGCAAAATATACAGCGGCGGATTGCCGTTTATGCAGGAGAGAAAAGCAAAAATTATTTTTGAAGGGCGATAGATGTTATTCACAAAAATGTGCAATCACACGGCGCGCTAAGATTCCTGGAGTGCAGTGGGCGGGACGTAAAAAGGTTACCGAATACGGTTTGCAGTTGCGTGAAAAGCAAAAGGCTAAAAGAATATACGGTCTTATGGAAAAGCAATTCCATAGGTATTACAAGGAAGCGGAGCGTATAAAGGGTGTTACCGGTACTAATATGCTAATCATGTTGGAAGAGCGTTTAGACAACGTAGTATACCGCATGGGCATTGGTTCTAGCCGAAGCCAAAGCAGGCAGTTAGTTAACCACGGTCACATTGCCGTAAACGGGAAAACAGTAACAATTCCTTCATATTCGGTCAAAGCTGGCGACGTTATCGCAGTGAAAGAAACTAAAGTGGACAAAGCATATTTTAAGGAACTTAAAACCCTTAAAAAACCCGCAAATCTCCCAAAATGGTTGGATTTTGACAGTGCTACCTTAAGCGGCAAAATATTGGCAAAACCGCAGAGGGAAGACGTAGACCTTACAATTGCGGAGCATATGATTGTTGAGTTGTATTCCAAGTAAGATCTAAAATCACCCAAAAAATAAATATAAGGAGATAGTTCGATATGATGGAAATAGAAACCCCAAAAATCATAGTTGACGAAAACGAAGACGGTTCTAAAATAACGATAGTGGTAGAACCGTTGGAAAGAGGTTTTGGTATTACTCTCGGTAATTGTATGCGCAGAGTGCTTCTCTCGTCTTTGCCGGGCGTAGCGGTGGTGGGCATCAAAATCGACGGAGTGCAGCATGAGTTTTCGACAATCGAAGGTATTACCGAAGATGTTGCGGAAATAATATTAAACATTAAAAACCTGGCGTTAAAATCAAGCAACGAGGCTGAAGACTTCCGTAAAACCTTATCCATAAACAAAATAGGACCTTGCGAGGTTTTTGCCAGCGATATAAATACTGATGCCGAGGTAGAAGTTTTAAATCCCGATTTGCATATATGCACTATAGCAGAAGGGGGCGGACTAAATTGCGAACTTACCGTAGGCAGAGGCAGAGGATATGTATCGGCGGAAAAAAATAAGGAAGTAAATAAAGAGCTAAAAATCGCTTATCCTATAGGTTTTATACCCACAGACAGCATTTATGCTCCCATCAAAAAGGTAAACTATAATGTCGAAGCGGCACGTGTAGGACAAAACATCGGCTTTGATAAGTTGACGCTTGAAGTGGAAACAAACGGTGCATTTTCCGGAAGGGAAATTGTCAGTTTAGCTGCAAAAATATTAAACGAACATATAGGTATGTTTGTCCAACTGTCTGAATTAGGGGATCGTGAATATATGGTTAACAGGCAGGAAGACCAACAGCAAAAGATACTTGATAAGAGTATTGATGACATGGATTTATCAGTGCGCAGTTACAACTGCTTAAAACGTGCAAATATCCAAACAGTCGGCGATCTAACACGCAAAACAGAAGAGGATATGCTTAAAGTCCGCAACCTCGGAAGAAAATCATTGGACGAAGTCATAGCAAGACTTGATACTTTCGGTCTTAGCTTAAAAGTTAAAGAAGATTAAGCAGGAGGATACCACAATGTCAAATAAATTAGGTAGAGCAACAGACCAGAGACTGGCTTTGTTAAAAAATCAGGTATCGTACCTTTTGTGGAACGGCAAAATAGAAACAACATTCGCCAGAGCAAAAGCAATACAAAAGCTGGCTGATAAATATCTGACACTCGCAATAAATACTTATCAGGACGTGCTTAAAGTTACCAAAACCAAAAAAGTTAAGGGTGTTGATACACAGGTCGAAGTTTTAAACGACGGTCCTACAAAATTAGCGGCAAGGCGTAGATTGATGGCGCGCTTAAGCGACATGCAGGAAACAAAAGGCAAAAAGGAAAGCCTTACGGCATATAGAATGCGTACAGAAGACGTCAAACATCCTTTAATAGAAAAAATGTTTAACGAATACGCGCCTAAATTTGATAAACGCTCTCAGGAATTGGGACAAAAGGGCGGTTATACCGCTGTTCACAAATTGGGAATGCGCAGAGGCGATGCAGCTCAGATGGCTTTGATAGAGATTTTACCTATATAAGCCAAAAACTAAGCAAACAACGGTTTTACATAAGGTAAGGCCGTTTTTTATTGTAGCTTGCCCTTCTTTCCGCATTGATAAAGATAAGTCATTCGCATTGTAAGGCAAGGAAAAAGGGTATTATAACAGGTTTAGTTGTAAAAAAGTATGCTATGTGTTAATATAAAAAAACGGAGAAAAAGTGATTCAAACAAAAATATTGGTTGTAGGATTAGGGAATCCAGAGGAAAAATACACAAATACTTATCATAACGCAGGATTTAACGCTATTAACCATTTTGCAAAAACGCTTAACGTCGAGTTTAATAAGGGAGAATGCCGAGCTTTAACGGCGCACACAAAGATAGGAAACGCTAAGGTCATTTTGGCAAAACCTATCACTTATATGAACTTATCGGGTGAAAGCGTAAGAGAGCTTGTCAATAAATATAAGATAGAACAACCCAATTGCATCATAGTATACGATGATGCCGATTTGCCGTTGGGTAAAATCAGAGTGAGCCGCGACGGAAGCGGGGGCAGTCATAACGGAATGCTTAACGTAATCAAAAATATAGGAACTCAGGATATTTACCGTCTTCGAATTGGTATCAGCCGCCCAACAGAGGAAAATATGTTGCTTATGGATTACGTTTTAAGCAAAGTGAGCGAGCAAGCGATAGTTGCTTTAAGTCAGGCGTATCTTACGGCGGCAAAAGCGTTAAAGGATTTTTGCATGGGGAAGGGCATTGATTATTTAATGCTTAATTACAATCATAATTAGCGTTAAATTGCTTTGCCGAAAATTTAGCAATTAATGTACAGCGAAATATATAATCTTAGTAATTACCCAGCGTATAGCGAGTTGTACCATACTGTCCGCGGAAATAAATCTACCGCGGCTTTTGGCGTGCAAGTAGCAGAAAAAATCTTTGTTGCGGCAAATTTAGACTGCTTTACTCTTTTTGTAACCAGCGATTATGTAGCTGCGTTAGAAACAAAAAGACAACTAAACGCTTATTCAAAAATCACCTTTGAGTTTTTGCCCTCCCGTCAGGAAACACTGCTGTTTACGGCGGAAAGCGGAAAAAACAAGTACGAGCGATTTGTTGCTCTTTACAAAATTATTACTAAAAAAATTGGGGGTATTGTTACCACCCCCGAAACGTTGGCGCAGCTTTTGCCCTCTTTAAAAAGTTTTAGCGACAGTATTTTTACTCTAAGAGAGGGCGAAGACTATTCTTTTGCTTCTCTTACTAATAAGCTTGTAAATAACGGATATGTAAAAACAGAAAGCATAGAAAACGTAGGGCAATTTACTGTAAGAGGAGATATAGTTGATATTTTTCTGCCCCATTTTGTCAGTCCTGTGCGTCTTGATTTTTTTGACGAAACGTTAGAGAGTATTAAGCTTATTGATAGGGAAACTTTTTTGTCGGTGCAAAAAATACAAAGCATGGATATTTTTGCAATCAAAGAGGTTTTCGACGAACAAAATGCGTTGGAAAGTGCAAGAGAGGAATTAGCAGGGCAAAAGCTTGCCCCTGACAGCTTAACCCGCATAAACAGCATTATCTGTTAGTTAACAGCGACAGCAATTGGCTGTTGCCCTTTGCGAGCAACAGCATTTTGGCAGATTATCTGCCAAAAGAAACGCTTATTATTTGGGATGAAACAAAATCGGTGGAGGAAAAACTCAACCGCACTTATGAAGGCCATATCAGTCGTTTTGCATCATTGCTGTCTAAAGGGGAAGTATTGCCCTCACACTTTAAGCAATTAAAAGAGAGGGGAATTTTGTTTAGAGAGTATTCTCCCTTTTATCAGCTTGCTCTGCAAACTCTGCCATATGCAAATGCTTTTTTTACTCCGCAAAAAATAATCACATTCAGGACATCGGCTTTATTTAATTATAAATACAATTTAAAACAACTGGTAAATGACGTTAAAAGCTGGCAATTAAGCGATTACTCGGTAGGGATTTTTTCCACCGATAAAGCGCAAGCGATGATGCTGAAAAAACAGTTGTCCGATTTGGGTATAGATATTGGTATAGCGGATACTTCTCCATCGCTATTAACGGAAGCAAAGATTTTACCTTTTGATGTTGCACGAGGCTTTATTAGCCACAGCAATAAGCTTGTGTTTGTCGGCTGTGATGATTTGTTTAAACGCAGTACTGTAAAAAAACTGACTCAAAAAAAGGAAAACGTATTTTTGGACTTGCAGGCGGGCGATTATGCCGTGCACGAAATCCATGGTATCGGTCTTTGCGAAGGCGTGGTTACACGCACCGGCTCTTTTGGCACAAAGGATTTTATCAAGCTTATTTACCGTGACGGCGATACCGTATATGTGCCTGTCGAAAATACCAATATGCTTTCCCGCTATAGCGGCAGCGATATTAGACCGCGTTTAAGCAGAATAGGCGGTGCAGAATTTGAGAGAGTTAAAGCTAAAGTAAAAGCCAAAATTAAGGAAATGGCGATAGACTTGGTAGAACTTTACGCAAAACGTCGCCGCACGAGAGGTTTTAAGTACAGAATAGATAAATATCTTAATGAGGAGTTTGAAGCTAATTTTGGTTTTGTAGAAACACCTGACCAATTAAAAAGTCTTGAAGAAATTGAAGCCGATTTGACAAGCGACAGAATAATGGACAGATTGTTAGTGGGAGACGTGGGTTTTGGAAAAACAGAGGTAGCGTTGCGCACCGCATTTAAGATAGTTACCAACGGAAAACAAGCTGCTTTACTGTGTCCTACTACGATACTGTCCGAGCAGCATTTTAACACGGTAAAAAATAGGTGTCTTCCCTTTAACATAAAAGTGGAATGTTTAAACCGCTTTAGAAGAAAGGCGGAGCAAAAAGCAATTATCCAAAAACTAAAAAAAGGCGAAGTGGATATAATTGTAGGTACACACAGGCTGTT
>CALLXO010000196.1 GCA_937875645.1 uncultured Clostridia bacterium | reverse complement strand
CGACAACGAAAAACTTATTTTCAAAATACTCAAAAGAGGCGAAAAACTCGAAAACTCTTCAAATGATGATTTATGCGATTTAGGGCTCAGATACGATTTAACTGTTCCTCTCACTCGCTATTATGCAAACAATCAAGGCAAACTCCCTTCGGTATTTAAAGCCATGCAAATAGGCAACGTATGGCGTGCCGAACGTCCGCAAAAAGGGCGTTTCCGCCAGTTTGTGCAGTGTGATATAGATATTATAGGGGAGGATACTTTTTTAGCTGAAACGGAACTTATTTTAGCCACCACGCAAGCGCTTATCTCTTTAGGGTTGGCGGATTTTACTTTGCGTATAAATGACAGAAGACTGCTTACTTCCTTAGCTAACGAATGTGGCTTTAAGGAGGAGGAACACGAAAGTGTATTTATTGCGCTGGATAAGTTAGATAAAATAGACTTAACAGGTGTACGTGAGGAATTATATTTGTTAGACCCCGACAAATCAAAAGCGGATAAATTTTTAAAAATAATTGAGCAATTTAATAATACCGAAAAACCTTTGCAATATGCCCAACAATTTGATGGATTAGCTGCCAAAAATTTACAGTCTATTATTGAAATTACACAGTCATTGACAAAAAGCAAAATTGTTTTTGACATCAGTTTAGTAAGAGGGATGAATTACTATACCGGCACAATTTTTGAAATTTCTTACGACGATTACGGTGTTTCTGTTGCGGGCGGCGGGCGTTATGACAAAATGTTAGGCAAATTTTTAGGCACGGATATTCCCGCTTGCGGTTTTTCCATAGGCTTTGAGCGCATATGCGCTATCTTAACAGAACAAAACAAAACGCAAACGCAAACAGAGCAAAAAATAGCGTTGATAGTAGATAAAGACGCTAATTTGCAAAATTTGCAAAAAGTGTTTACTCTAAGCAAACAATACATTAGCGAAGGCAAAATATGCACGGTAATAAAGAGAATAAAAAACTTTGGATATTTAATTAAACAGTTGAAAGAACAAGGTTATACCGAGCTATTTATTTTAGAAGGCAACGATATTAGAAAGGTGATTTAATTTTGAACGATAAGGTAATTGTTACTATTAAAGACGCTGACGAAAGCGTGTTTGAACAAACAGACACGCCTGTTTTACATTCAAAAAACAGCGAAAACAATTCCGATAATAAAGCCGTTGCAAAAAAACGACAGAAACGCAAAACTCACAAAAAGCGTAAAATTAATTTTTCCGCTTTGCCACGGTTTAACCCAAAGCCCGAAAAAGGTTTGACGCAGGCGCAGGTAGACAAGCGCATTGAAGAGGAACTTACCAACGAGATAAGGGTAAAGAGGGGCAAATCGGTACTGCAAATATTTTTAACCAACATATTTACCTTTTTCAATATGTTATATTTAGCTATCGCTACGGTGCTAATTATTTATAATCAATGGACGCAAGTTTTCTTTTTACTAGTGGCTTTTGCAAACACCTCTATTGCCATAATTCAAGAGATTAGGTCCAAAAAGACTTTGGACAATCTAAACTTAGTCAATACGCCTAAAGCGGTAGTAATTAGAGAGGGCGCCGAAAAAACTATAGAAGCAAAAGATATAGTGCTGGACGATATTGTTTCCTTTAAAAGCGGCGACCAAATTTGTGTGGACAGCGTAGTTGCTGTAGGCGGCGTCGAAGTCAACGAGAGTATGTTGACGGGCGAATCAGACAGCGTAGTCAAAAATATCGGCGATACACTGTATGCAGGCAGTTATATTATGTCGGGTGCGTGTTTATCCCGCGCCGATAAAATTGCGGAATTTAATTATATAGAAAATCTGACGGGCAAAGCAGTAAGATACCAAAAACCCCGTTCGCAAATGTTGCGCTCGTTAAGACTAATTTTGAAAATTGTGGCGATAGTAATTTTGCCATTGGCGTTATTTTTAGGCATGACAAATTACAATGCTTCTTTGGTAGACCATACGCACGACTATGCGTTTATTGATGCGCTGACAAAAACGGCAGGCAGTATTGTGGGTATGATACCGGCAGGACCCTTTTTGCTTACCAGTATGACTTTGGCTGTCTCTGTAATACGTCTTAGCAAACGCAAAACTTTAGTGCAGGAACTGTACTGTATCGAAATGCTTGCCCGTGTCGATGTGTTGTGTCTTGATAAAACAGGTACAATCACCGACGGCACAATGAAAGTCGTCGATTGTATAGACTTCAACAATGCCGGGCGTTTTTCCGTTAAAGATATTATGGGCAGCATAAATTTTGCATTAAAAGACGAAAATATGACAAGCGTTGCGTTAAAAAAACATTTTGGCAGCAAGAGCGTACTTAAGCCGCAGCAAATTGTACCTTTTAGCAGCAAGCGGAAGTTTTCCGCCGTTTGTTTCGAAAAAGAGGGGACTTTCTTTTTGGGCGCACCTGATTTTGTATTAACAGGCAAAAACCAAAGGGTTCAAAATACGGTGGAAAAATACGCCGCCGAAGGGTACAGAGTGCTTCTTTTGGCGCAATCGTCCAGTATGATATTAGAACAAAACGGTAAGGAAAAACTTCCTACTGTTCGCCGTCCTATAGCTTTAATTGTTATCGAAGACAGGATACGCCCTGACGCCGCTGACACTATAGATTGGTTTAAGCAAAACGGCGTGGCAATAAAAATTATCAGCGGTGACAATCCCTTGGCGGTAAGCTTTATTGCTTCAAAGGTAGGCGTCATTAACAGCGAAAGATATATCAGCTTAGAGGGCATGACAGACAAAGACATATACCGAATCGCACCCTTGTTTACTGTATTTGGCAGAGTTTCGCCCGAGCAAAAAAGCGTGCTTATAAAAGCTCTTAAAGCCAACGGAAACACCGTCGCTATGACGGGGGACGGCGTAAACGATATTTTAGCTATGAGAGAATCGGATTGTGCGATAGCCTTAGCGGGAGGAAGTGAAGCGGCACGCAATGCCTCGCACCTTGTGCTGTTAG
>CALLXO010000195.1 GCA_937875645.1 uncultured Clostridia bacterium | reverse complement strand
AAGGTGACTGTCTTCTTCTTCACCAATTGGAGTTTCAAGACTTACTGGGGCTTGCGCTATCTTTTGAATTTCTCTTACTTTATCTTCGGTGACTCCCAACTCGTTTGCTATTTCCTCAGGGGTAGGCTCACGTCCTAATTTTTGCAATAAGCTACGGCTTACTCTCACCTGTCGGTTTATGGTCTCCACCATATGCACAGGTATGCGTATAGTGCGTGCCTGATCTGCTATTGCACGAGTGATAGCCTGACGTATCCACCAAGTAGCGTATGTACTAAACTTGAATCCTTTTGTATAATCAAATTTTTCGACGGCTTTCATCAAACCCAAATTGCCTTCCTGTATTAAGTCCAAAAATAACATGCCCCGTCCGACATATCTTTTTGCTATGCTTACAACAAGCCTCAGATTTGCTTCGCTAAGTTTTTGCTTTGCGTCTTCTTCGCCTGCCTCCATCCTTTTTGCAAGTTCAACTTCCTCGTCGGCGGTCAGCAGGGGTACCTTGCCTATATCCTTTAGATACATTTTAACGGGGTCGTCAATGCTTACTTCTGCTACGCCTTTTGCTAAATCCAATGTACCTGGTGCAACATCAACAATATTTATATTGGCGTCGTCCATCATTTTGTACAATTCGGCATTTT
The DNA here is from genome assembly GCA_937875645.1 of uncultured Clostridia bacterium. Classification (GTDB taxonomy): domain Bacteria; phylum Bacillota; class Clostridia; order Christensenellales; family CAG-314; genus SFEB01. The sequence goes on along the minus strand of CALLXO010000195.1, from coordinate 2,240 downwards.
CTTCTTCCGTCAATACTAAGCGCATTTTCTCGAGTTTTGTTTCTATTTCCTCATATGTGACGTAGCCTTTAGCGCTTTCTACTCGTATATCCGTTAAAAACTGATTTATTTTCTTCTGCTTTTCGGTTATTTCCATTAGCAATCCTCCATCATGCTTTGGCATTAATTTCTTGCGTTAAAACCGCAATTTTTGTTAGTATATCCCTTTTAATATCTGCATCTGATTCGATAGTATAAGCGTTTTTCAATTCCTCAAGTTGCTGTGTCAATTTAGTTTTTGTAAGCATCTCTAAGCAATCCAAATAACAAAGTCTGTCTATTTCGTCACTCAAAAAGGGAGCGTTTATAATTGTGCTAATAACTTCCTCATTATTTGCAGCTTTATCAAGTCGGTATAAGTCGCCTAAAGTAGCACGCTTGTTAGATTTTCGACATATCTTGATATAATCAAACACTTCGTTGATAAAATCACTTCTGCTAACAAAGGTTTTGTCGTCATCGGCATAACTTTTATTGTTAAGTTTGCATGCCAAAACAAAAGCTTCGGCTTTTAGCTGTCCGGTTTTTACTGAAGAAACATTCTCCTGTGCTTGTTGCTTAACGACAGAATTGCTTTCGAGCTGTTTGCGTAAAAAGTCGACGGAAAGCCCTGTGTCCTCGCTTACCGCTTTTATGTAAGTTTCCCTCTCTACCGCCGACAAGGGTTTAAGCAAAGATAACGCTTCCTCTGTGTATTTTCGCCTAAAATCGTTAATAGCCGCTTTACTCTCCGTTTTTGGCAAATATTTCTGTTTTGACAGTTTCAACTTATAGTCAGTAAGAGGCAAGGATTTTGCCAAAAGGCTTTTGTATGCCTGACTGCCGTTTTGTTTAATATATTCGTCAGGGTCTTTGTCAAGCGGCATTTCGGCAACTTTTACTTCCAGTCCTTGCTCTTTTAAAAGATCCAGCCCTCGTAATGTTGCCCCTTTGCCGGCAGCATCTCCATCAAAACAAATGTACACCGTACTCACAAGACGCTTAATTAACCTCGCCTGCTCAACAGTCAGAGAAGTACCCATACTTGCTACTGCTTGCACAAAACCTGCCTGATGTAGCATAACTGCATCCATATACCCTTCAACAATAATGATAAAATCGAGATTTCCGCCTTGTTTTGCCTTTTTTGCAAAATTTAGTCCATAAAGCGTCTTACTCTTGTCAAAAACAGGAGTAATGAAAGTGTTTTTATATTTGGCGATAGTTTTATCTTCCGAAAAAGTACGGCCTCCAAAAGCTATTACCTTGCCGTTTATGTCAAAAATTGGTATTATTAGCCTTTGAGCCAAACTGTCAAAAAAACTACCCTCCTTTCTTTTGCCAATTAAACCCGCTTTTAGTGCAACTTCGGTGCTTATGCCGCTTTCCTTCAATGCATCTACTAAGCTTGTCCAATCAGTTGAAAGTCCAAAACCAAATTGCTTAATTGCAGATAAACTCAGTCCTCTTTTTTTTAAATATGTAAGCGCATGCTTGCCGTTAGGAGAGTATAGATTTTTGTTATAAAACTTAGCGGCAACAAGACAAGCGGCAAAACAATCATCTTTTAGTTTTTTCTTTTGGGCAATATCCTTATCAAAATTAGTATTAAAAAGGGGCACTTCCATATTTGCACGTTTTGCCAACAATTCCACCGCCTCAAAAAAGGTGAAACTTTCGTATTCCTGAACAAATTTTATAACGTCTCCCCCTGCTCTGCATACAAAGCAATGGTAATACTGCCCTTCCTTGTTTATCGACATGGAGGGATTTCGGTCATTATGAAAGGGACAAAGAGTCCAAAAACCCCTGCCTTTTTGCGTAACCGGTAAATATGACGATATAATATCCACTATATCGTTTTTGGTTTTTAAGTCATAAATAAAATCTGACCAGATTTTTTCATCAGCCATTGCTTCCCTTGTTCTTTCAATCTGTTATTCAAGCGAAATAAAAAAACTCCCCTATTTTTTAGAAATAAGGGAGTTTTTGCTTAATTTTTATCGTGGATTTTTGATATTTGCCTGTGCTGCCGCCAACTTTGCTATAGGTACGCGATAGGGCGAACAAGACACATAGGATAAACCTGCATTATGGCAAAATTCGACACTTGATGGGTCGCCGCCATGCTCGCCACATATGCCCAATTCGATGTCGGGGCGTGCTTCTTTGCCTTTTGATACTGCCATTTTGATGAGTTTGCCCACTCCCTCTTGATCAAT
>CALLXO010000194.1 GCA_937875645.1 uncultured Clostridia bacterium | reverse complement strand
GGCTCTTTCTATCGCAGGACCGCTTGTAACAATAATATTACTGTTTAACTCATTAGCTATTATGTGTGCCAAAGTAGTCTTGCCAAGTCCGGGAGGACCGTACAAAAGCACGTGGTCAAGGTTTTCTCCCCTTTGTTTAGCGGCGGAAATATAAACACGCAAGTTGCTTTTAATTTTGTCCTGTCCTACATAGGAATCCAATGAAGTGGGGCGTAAAATATTTTCGTTTTCCGCTTCATTTAAATCACTAAGTGTGCTTTGTATCAAATAATTATCCATTCTTCCCTTTGTGTTAACCTTTTAATGCTTTTGACAAAATTTCCTGTGCGGAAACAAAACCTTCCTTAACAGCTTTCAGTACTCTTTCGGTAGCGTCTGCTTTACTTAACCCAAGTGTCATCAGCACACCAATAGCTTCCTCCCCTTCGGTAGGCATAGGCTGTTGTTTTGCCCCTATCTTTGCTCCTACCGCTTCAAAAGGCGAAATTTTTTCTTTAAGTTCGAGTATAATCCTTTCTGCAGTTTTTTTGCCAATACCTTTTACTCGCATCAAAGTGGCACAATCATTGTTGAGTATAGCTAAAGCCAAATCACTTAATTTTAGCCCTGACAAAACAGATAAAGCGACTTTGGGACCTACTCCGCCTACGCTTATTAAGCGTAAAAACATAGTTTTTTCGTTTTCGGAAGAAAAACCGAAAAGACTCATTCCGTCATCCCGAGTTTGGAGATAAACAAATAGCTGAACCGTTTTGCCCTCGGAAATATTAACAAGAGTGGCATTGCTTACCTGCAATTCAAAACCAATACCGTTATTTTTTAACACAACGGTATTATCGTTTATACTCATTACTTCGCCGCAAATAAAAGAGAACATATTCCTCCTGTTTCATCAAGTTTTCTTATTTATATCCACTACAATTTGTATCTTACAAAATTATACCCTAAAAGTTTCCGCTAACCGCCCTGTCTGAATATGCGTTAGCGCAATAGCAAGAGCATCAGCAGCATCATCAGGACGAGGAACACTTTTTAGTTTTAAAAGGATACGCACCATTTCCTGCACTTGTTTTTTGTCCGCTCTGCCGTAGCCTACCATCGCTTGTTTTACTTGCAAAGGAGTATATTCAAACAAGTTAGGGCAATTTTTTACCGCTGCCACCAAAAGCACTCCCCTTGCCATAGCAACCTTTATGCCTGTCGTAACATTTGTATTAAAAAACAATTCTTCAACTGCAACAGCATCCGGCTTAAACTTTTCGATAAGCTTACAAGTCGCTTCGTCAATCATTGCAAGCCGTACAGCGATACTTTCCTCCTTAGGAGTAATAATTGCGCCGTAATCAATGACAGAAAACTCTGTGTTTTCTGTTTCATTTTATTCCTCTTCGTCAGGCAAATCGACATTATGATATACATTTTGAACATCGTCATTTTCGTCAAACATATTTAACATTTTGTTAAACCGTAAAATTTGTTCGGAGTCAAGGCTCACTGTAGTCTGCGGTATCCAATCCGCCTCTGCGGATAAAATATTAGCGCCGTTTTTAATAAGTGCTTCTTTAACGGTGTTTAAGTCATTAGGAGCAGTATATACTTCAAAAACATCTTCTTCCAT
>CALLXO010000193.1 GCA_937875645.1 uncultured Clostridia bacterium | reverse complement strand
CTTTAATTGTGCTTAATTGCGGCAGGCAAATATTGTATGAGCGTATAAACAATAGAGTGGACCAAATGATAAAGTTAGGGTTAGTGGACGAAGTTAAAGGTTTATTAAAGACTTATCCGCCTGACAGTCAATGTTTTTCCGCAATAGGATATAAAGAAATTTTCGATTACTTAAAAGGCGAAAGCAGTTTAGAGCAGGCAACAGAGCTAATAAAGAAAAAAACGCGAAATTACGCAAAAAGACAGTTAACTTTTTTTAAGCGTTTTAAAAACGCTGTGTGGATTAATACTACAGATTTTGCAGACAAGCAAGAAATTGTTAATAATATATTAGAAATTTACCAAAACGAGGCATCGACAAGTGAACAATAACGAAATAAACAATCTGATAAAGCAAGCGGAAAGCAATTTGCATGACGATTTTGTCGTACAAGAGGATATTTCTCTAATAAACACTCAAAGAGTATTAGACGCATTTAAAAAAAATAAGGTTGCACCACGGCATTTTTCCTCTACGGAGGGTTATGGTTATGACGATATAGGACGGGACACGCTCTGTAGTGTTTATGCTGACGTTTTTGAAACAGAAGCAGCAATTGTAAGTCCAAATATTCTCTCGGGTACACACGCAATTACGGTGGCTTTGTTTGGAATTTTACGCCCAAAAGATATTTTGCTTAGCGTAAGCGGCAATCCTTATGACACACTAAAAGACACTATATCAGGCGACAAGGGCAGTGGGTCGCTTTATGATTTTGGTATAAGTTACCAACAAATCGACTTAAAGGAAGGTAAAATTGACTCCGAAAAAGTAAAAGAGTTTTTAATCAAAAACAAAACAAAAGCAGTTTATGTTCAGCGCAGCCGAGGCTATGAGTGGCGAGATGCTTTAAATAATGGCGATATACGCTTGCTTGTTGAGTTAGTAAAAAATGTTTCACCTGAAACTAAAGTTTTAGTAGATAATTGTTACGGAGAATTTGTAGATATAAAAGAGCCGACAGCATACGGCGCTGATTTATGTATTGGTTCATTGATAAAAAACATTGGCGGTGGTTTAGCGCCAACAGGCGGCTATATTGCAGGCAAAAAAGATTTGATAGAACTAATTTCTTACCGTTTTACCTCTCCTTCAATAGGCATGGAGATAGGTAGTTATGCAAGCGGTTACAGAGTGTTTTTTCAAGGACTGTTTATTGCACCGCATACGGTATTACAGGCAAAAAAATCGGCAATGCTTTTTAGCGCAGTGTTTGAAAAATTAGGTTATCAGGTTTTGCCACGTCTGCACCAGAAACC
>CALLXO010000192.1 GCA_937875645.1 uncultured Clostridia bacterium | reverse complement strand
AATGGCATTTCAAAAACCTCCATTTTTAGTTGTCAAATAAGTTTATATAACCTATAATCTTGGTATAATAAATATATCACAATTCTACATTTATGTAAACAGATTTGTTAAACAGGAGGAAACAATATGTCTAATGTTAGAGTGGGAATCAATGGCTTCGGCAGGATAGGAAGGTTAATTTTACGTGCTTGTATTGCTCGTGACGATGTTGAAGTAGTTGTCATTAATGACCCCGCTTTTGTCGATATGGCCTATAGGAGCTATATCTTTCGTTTTGACACGGTGCATGGCCGCTTTAAAGGTACTGTAGAGTCGACAGAGGGCGGAATAATTGTTAATGGAAAAAAAGTTATATTCCTTAACGATAGAGAACCGGACAAACTCCCATGGGGGAAGCACGGTGTTGATGTTGTAGCGGAAGCGACAGGATTTTTCACCACGATAGAAGCAGCACAACGGCACTTCGTGGGCGGCGCAAAAAAAGTTGTTATTACTGCGCCCAGCAGTGACGCTCCCATGTTTGTTATGGGAGTAAACGAAAAAACCTATACACCCGACATTAAAATAGTTTCCAATTCAAGCTGCACAACAAACTGTCTTGCGCCGTTAGCAAAAGTTATGCATGACAACTTTGGCATTGCTGAAGGACTGATGACGACAGTACACAGCGTAACTGCAACACAAAGATCCGTTGACGGATCAAGCCGCAAAAATTGGCGAATTGGCAGAGCGGCAGGCGGCAACATTATTCCCAGTAGCACAGGAGCGGCAAAATCTCTTGGTAAGATTATACCCGATCTGGACGGCAAGCTTACCGGCATGAGTCTTAGAGTCCCGACATTAGATGTTTCCGTTGTTGATTTGACGGTTAAGCTTAACACTCCTACAACATATGATGAGATAAAGCGCGTTATGAAGGAAGCAAGCGAAGGCAAATTGAAAAACATTTTGGGCTACACGGAGGAAGACGTAGTTAGCAGTGACTTTATCGGCGAAGTATGCACCTGCGTATTTGATGCAAAAGCAGGTATTATGCTTAACCCCACCTTTGTAAAATTGATTGCATGGTACGACAACGAAATGGGATACAGTCACAAAGTCGTAGACCTTATGCATCATATCTGCAAAGCTTAAATAAGAGTATACTGTAATAAATACATCAAAAAACGGAGAGCAAATCTCCGTTTTTTGCTGCAAGAGTCAAATAGTAGTATCGTAATTTTGATAAAAAAACCTATGGACAAAACATATTAAATATGCTATACTTTTTTTATAAATAACGAATTATTAGTCTAAAATCAATCAATAAACTTTATTTAAGGAAGATATGTTATTATATTTTTTTGGCGCAGTTTTTGCAGGGTTAAAGTGGATAATAAGAATTTTATTAAAGATATTGAATATAATTATCTTAGCGTTTTTAGCGTTATTAATAATTTTAGGCTTAATTAACAAAAACAGCAAAAAGAAGAAAAAACACGCTGCACTTTTGCTGATAGCGGTAACTTCAATAATTGTTTTGATTGTTTTATTGTAACAAAAAAATACTGTTATGATTATTAAAT
>CALLXO010000191.1 GCA_937875645.1 uncultured Clostridia bacterium | reverse complement strand
GGGCATTATACAACGTATTTGAGGTTTTAATTTTAAAACCTATCAATCGACAGTCCCGACGATATGATAGGTTTAAAAATTAAAACCTCAAATACGTTGTATAATGCCCGACAAGCCAATCCTGACTTTTTAGGTAAACCAGAAGAATTAGAGCCTTTTTGCAAAACAATAACAGGCGTAGTAGATACAAAAAGATATGTTGGAAATATAGAAACTCCCGACAATAAAGCATTTGTGAGTGAAGATTGTTTTTTAGAATATGATTTTTTACTAGCGTTTATGCCGCAGACAAAATCTGAATTTAGGGACTTTGCGTATTTTTACAGAAATTTCAGTCAGCCCACAACGGAAACCTTCTATATCGGTGGGTTTACAATAAACGGCGGCAACTATGTTTTTGCTACGGAAGAAAATGACTATTTTAATAATTTTAGGGGCTCGATTTATGTGGCAACGGAATTTACCGTAGTTTTTATCGGGCTAAGCATAGTGAGTTTTGTCATTGCCTTCGGCTTTTTGCTTAAGGTCATTAGCGACACAATGAGCAAAAAATCCAAACAAATCGGCATACTGCGGGCGATAGGTATGAACTTTGGAGGATTGTTTAAGATTTTTATTATAAACGCCTTCTCTATTCTTCTGCCTGTTTTTGCTTTTTCCGTCGTCGGCACAATATTTACCAATATTTTGCTTAACGTATTTGTGACTGGTGGATCGGGAGTCGCATCTTTTCCGCTGTGGCAATTTAATATTCTTCCCATTTTGGCTATTTTGGGGGCATGTATCATTGTTGCTTTTTTGGGGTGTATTTTTCCGCTTTTGTCAGCCGCAAGACAATCTCCTGCAAGAGTAATACACAAAGGGCAAAGAAACTGACACTATATTAATCTTTTTGATAAATATAATAATATCAAAACGGCCTGCATACAAATATGTAAACCGTTTTATTAATTATAACGATAGGTAAATAACATGTTCCTGCAAATCATCTATCGTTTTGTCTTTCTGTAAAAAATATTTGCTTATGCGCAACTCCAAAACAGTAACAATACAGTCAGCTTCCGATTGTCATAAGCAAACGTGCCGACATTGTTGCTCCAATGCGATGCATTGCCACCTAATCCGTGTGTAAGAACGGTAATCGCCGGAGTACTCGTGACAGAATAGTTGCTTCCCGTTAAATCGGTGTTTGTTGTTCGTGCCACAAACAAATCAGTAGTAGATGCCGCATGGGCAGATATCGGCTCTTTGAACAGCCCAAACGCCGCTATCGCAGTGATAATAATCAACGCAACCGAAAGCAATAAGCATGTCCTTTTGTTTCTCTTAAAAGATACTTTTTTCATTTGATTAATCTCCTATTTGTGATTTTTTCGGTTTTTATTTTTTTTGCCATTTAGCGTATAGATTTAACGTTTCTTCCGCCGATTGCGGCATCTGCTCGTTCCATGGAGTAATAAGCTCCGGCTCTAAATACCAGCCTGCAAAAGTATTGTTCTGTCTTGTTGGGTTGAGTGGCATTAAATATTGGTTTGTTCCTATTATATAATCAAACCAATAATAACCATGATTTGGGGAATTGGGATAATTGTACACGAATGCAACATTGGGAACTTTAGTTAAGGTTAAATCGTCATGAATTATGACAGCTATCCCTCGAGTTGGGGAAACAATATTAACAAAGTAATTATTCGGAATATCAGTCCAATTGTAAATAATCTCATTGTTAGTAGCAAATGTTGTGCCTTTATAGATTGTTTCTACCGAATGAGAAATGTAAATTTTTTTAAGATTGACACTTTCAATTGCATACGGTGGTCCAAACATTTTATTATGCCTTCCTATTTGTTTTACAGGCAAGTTCTCCACAAACATTGGTATAGCCAAAATTTCCTGTTCCTTGCCTAACTCCGTCAGCTCCAAAACAATGGCATACCCGTCCTTTTTGTTAAGCTCTACTCTAAAATAGTCTGTTTCAACTATTTTATTGCTATTGCAAGCGGTTAAAACTCCTAAACACATAACCGCTATCAACCCTAATGCAACAATTTTTTTATCATGTTTTTGATCCTCCACTATTATGTTTTATTATACTTGAATTAGTTTTTCGTACTATTTTTGGTTTACTCGCTCCTTGTTTTCTCTAAACTCTACCATGTACCATTATAAACGATACCTACTGTTAATTAGATGCTCACTAGATTCAATAACTCCTCTTTCAGGTTCAGAGAGCTGGTAATTCCTACCCATGTCATAACAATAACGAATATTTTCAATCATAAAATAAAGCTTTCTACGAAGCCCGGAGCCGTAAACAAGTCTGCATTCAATATCGCCAACCGTAATATCGATAAAATCTGCGTTACCTACGGCATCGTCCAAATCTTTTCCTGATACAGCAGATATATTACCTATCCAATATCCTATATATTTAAAATCGCCTCGTTTACGCCGGCTATAATTTTGCGTATCTGTCAGTGCTTTATACAATACCGTCTCCGTTGTGTACTCGGCAAAAGAAGAAAAATAATAAAAATCGTCGGATAATACCGCCTGCAATTCCTCTAAGCTGCCAAATTCTTCATACGGGTCTATCTTACCACCGCACGCTGAAAGTGCAACGACCATCACTAGTGCCACACCCAATGCAACAATTTTTTTATACATAAATTGTAACCTCCATATAATTCTACTAAATTTTTGATTCTCTTGTTAATATATGATATGAAAAGAAACTTTAAAGTGTAAGCCTTGACTCGCCGTAAAAGTTCCAGAACCAGTTCCTTAACTTCTCTCACCGTTATTAGACTTTTTAAGTCGCTTTGCGGGGGATGCTTTTGTTATGCTCTTTCTCATTTATGGCGACAATCCTCTTTATAAATTTGTCTCAACCTTTCTATACCTCCCTTGCGGCGTTGCCGCTTCGCCCTGTGGGCTGTTTTGGTTTTGTTTCGTTTGTGTCCTGAGCCTTTGGGCGCGTTTGGGTGCGAATTGCCGCTTGATTGAGTCTTATTCGTGTTGTCTATTTCGTTTGCCACAACGTCCGCCGGAACTTCAATATACACAAAATAGCCCCTCAGTATGAGTGGCTTTTGACTAGGTTTTTATGACTTTGTCGGTTTATGCTGTTGTTTTGAATAAGTCTACCTAGTAAATAAACGCATCTCCTTTGGTATATTATATTCGCACAAGTTGAAAAATGTATTGATAATATTTAATTATCCACTTATATTGTACTATAAAACAAACACGGGTGTCCACTATTTTGCATGCAATTACGGCAAATATTTTACTGTGAAATTGCAAATATTAATTTTAATGAAAATCAGTCAAGCTGTTGGTTTGCGCATAAAGGAATTGCTTACCCAGCGTAAAATGACTCTCTCTAAACTTGAAAAAGAGTCCGGCGTTTTACATGGGACGATGAGTGGTATATTGTACGGTCGAAATAAAGGAGTTACGCTAGCCGTTCTTATCAAAATCTCAAAGGGCTTTGGTATGCGATATCAAGAATTCCTCGATTCGCCGTTTCTTGACGAGAAGAACTTGGACATTGACTAAATTTCATTTATCCCCGCCGCAGACAGCGGAGTATTAATCCGGAGTGAATAAATGTCTGCTATTTTCGACGCAAAAAACTCTGTTTTTCGGCTCAAAAATCACGGATTCCTGCAAAATTTAGGTAAATAAGGGTGCATGTAAATTAAATAAAGTGCAATGATTCCGATTCGCGTTCCCTATCTGAGGAGTTTGAATTGCGGTCGTTTTTTCTGTGTTTTCCGCTTTGTTCGGTTGCTTTTTATGAAAATCTTGAATTGTTATGAGTTGCGATTTTACTATACCAAATCAATGACTAACGCGAAACCCCTAAAATATCGAAAAAGGCCCTAAAAGGGCTTATATATAATAAGAATCCACCAGCTAAGCTGGTGGTTTTTCTTATGCGGGCATAGCCCTATTATACTAGCAGCCCCTTAAGGGACTTATTGATTCCGACACTTGCAAGTTAGTTACTTTTTCTTAAACGGATCCATATACTCCTTGATGCTTATCTGATCCGTTATCATGTCTTCTTTTTCTTGGTTGCGGATATATTCCTCTATCGCTTTTTCGTTTCTGCCTACTGTATCTACATAATATCCCCTGCACCAGAAATGCTTTGACCATACTTGTATTTCAAATTTGCATGTCGCTCGAATAGAATCAGCGCACTCTTGCCCTTTAAATATCCTACGAATCCTGATACCGATAGCTTTGGCGGTATCTCTACGTACATATGGATATGGTCTGGGCATGCGTGCGCTGCTATTATATTTACTCCTTTCCATTTACATAATTCTCGTAAAATCTTACCTATGTCCGCTTTTAGCTTGCCATATATCTCTTTTCTTCTGAATTTTGGTGCAAATACTATATGATATTTGCAATTCCATCTTGTATGTGATAAACTATTCGTATTACTCACTTAAAATCTCCTTTGTTTTCTAAATTGTC
>CALLXO010000190.1 GCA_937875645.1 uncultured Clostridia bacterium | reverse complement strand
AGATAAGTTTTGCCTGTGCCTGCCGGGCCAACCGAAAGAGTAATAGTGTTTTTTGTAATGGCATCTACATATTTTTTTTGTCCCACAGTTTTTGATTTTATAAGCTTGCCACGCACCGTAACGGCGACTACATCATTTAGCAACTGGTCAATGTCGTCTAACTTACCTTCTTTTGCCGACTCGCAAATATAAGTTACTCTGCCTGTGTCTATTTGCTCGTCCTTGATTATAAAGTTTACTATTTTTTTAACAACTTCACGTGCCAATTCAACGTTTTTTTCCTCGCCTATAAAGTTTAATTCGCCGTTGATATTTACCACTTCTACATTTAATATCTTTTTTATTACGTTTATATTTTCGTCATATGCTCCAAAAAGCTTAATTAATACGTCTACGCTGGGCGTGTCTATCTTGCCTGTAAGTTGTGCCAATAGTTTATCCTCCGTTTATGCTGATTTTAACATCTGAGTATATTGTCGCTGTAACAAATGTATTGCCGTTTTTTTCTACTGTGCCGTATTCCGTATTTTTGATAAAATCAAATTTTGCTTTATTAACAGCGTCGGCGTAAGCGTTTGCCCTCAATTTTTCCAAACAGTCAGCAAGCGTGACAGTAACTGACTCTAACCGCATTTCGTAAACCGTTTGGTAAATTACCCTTATACCCAATGGAAAAAGCCAAGTAGAAGTTTCCTGCGTTTCAAAATAGGAATAATCATGCTTTTTATTAAAGGAAGACATATATTTGCCTATTTGTATACAGTGTCTTTTAGTTACGCTGCCTGTGGGCACAAGCCTATGTACAACGGGCGAAAACAATGCCGTACCAGTTTCGCTCGCCGTTGCATACACTTCGCCTAATGCGGTTGTGGGCTCTGTTGTGCCGTCCTTATATGTAACAAGACCTTTTATCAGTATCTGTCCTTTAATCACCTTATCCCCCACCTTAACGGCAGGAGTACCCGCTAAAACAAGAAGTTTTGTTATTGTTCCGTTTTTTTGTGCTATTATATCAACAGGCAAAGAATAATCAACTGGCTCGTCGGCAACGTCTCTTAACAAAACGCTTATATAAACACGGCTGCCGCTTATTTTCACAAATGCATATTTTACTTCAGGCACAGACACGCAAAGGGCATTTTCTACCTCGTCAATGTTTATTTTCGATAGCCGCATGCCTTTTTTTACCCCTGCGTTTTCAACGGCTTGACAAACTTTTTCGTACACAGTACTGTCGGCGTCAATATTAATGTCAAAACAAAGAGTGGAAAAAAACGCTAACACGCATAAGAATACCGCTAGAACGGATACAGTTATCCAATGTTTTTTGAAATTGACCAATACACCAGCTAATCCGTGATGATTTAATTTTTCAACAGTATAACACTTTTCCCTCAGATAGGCAACTACCTTTGGATAATCTTTGTAAAGAACACTAAAGGACAGCTTCCTTTTATTATGTACCTTTATATCAAAAATAACGTAGCCTTTATCCACCAACATTCTTAATGCATTCTTTAAATTTAGCCCTTCTAAAACGAGGGTAGTCTTAATTGACGGTTTCATAGTTTACCCCCGTTATTTCCCCTAAAACCAACGCATAACTTTTTGTTAGCTGTTTTATTGTCAGATTTAGACCGATAACGCTAATTAAGCGGTTTTTGTTTTGTTTGAATTGTATTTTTTGCGCATCGAAGGACTTTAAACCTTTATGCCCTTCTAAAACAAAAGCATAACCGCCAATTAAACAGCATCTAAAAGTGGTAAGCGCAGCCATATTTAAGTCTTTTTCGTTAAAATCCATAAGCTCTTTCATTTTGGACCTCACTAAATAATATATGCAACAATATCTAAAATAAAAGAGCTAAAAAGTAAGAAGATATAAGATAATTCTTATTTAAATGTGCTTTGCTTGCTGTCTTTACAGGTATTAGGATAATCGCCAACAAATATAAAAAACTGCAAAAAGCAGTTTTTTTAAAAATAATTTATTATATTCAAAGAATTTTAAGAAGAACTATTCGTTTTCCTTATTAAATTCCGCTAAAAGACGTTTTATTTCCGACAGCAATTGCTCGTCATCATTTGCAGCGGCTTTCTGCGTCATCTTAACCTTTTCGATTTGACGTAGTATTTGAGCGTCTTCCTCTTCTTCCCTTTCCATTACGTTTATTAAAGGAACATCATCCGCTTCTTCGCTTTTGTCCGCATCTTCCTCTCTTTCAACAAGTGGTTCATCATCAAAGTAAGGTGCGTCTTCTTCCGCTTGTTTTTTTATCTCCTCTTCAGCCGTATTTACTTTATCAATAAAATCCGCTTCCCTCGCCTCTTCTGCCCCTTCGGGTATGCTTGTGGGCGTTTTCTGTTCCGATGGTTTTTCTTCCGCTGGTTTTACAGTTTTTTCAACTGCTTTTTTTGCTTTTTTAACAGGCTTAATAGCTTCGACATATCCTATATCAATAATATCGTCAACAAATGCTAAACTGTCGTCGTCAACATTGTCTAATGCCATTATGCTAATGTCGTAAGCACGCAATTTGCTGTAAAAATAAACCATATCGGCGGGAGCGGCAATTATGCATACCGTATCGATATGATTTAAGGACAAAACAGTGTCCAAAACATCAATAATAATGCGGTTATCTAATAATTTTGTACTGCGCTTTGCTTTGATTAAGGGGCAAGCTGTATCAAAACCTAATTTAGTTGTGGCTTCAATTATTTCTTTATTTTTTTTGTCGGAAACTCCGTATGCTTTACCGTAGATGAGATTATTACTTTCCTTTATGTAATTTACAGCGTTGTCAAAATGACTAAAATTCAAGCTGCAATTATCAACGTCTATAAAAAGTGCAACATTTTTGCCTTTTAGCATAATATACCTCCAATATATCGATTATACATTAAATATAATTATTTGTCTATGTTTCGCAAATAATAATAGAGATATTGCTGCGCAAAGCCTGACAGATTTTGAAATTTATTGACGAAAAAGTCCGCTATTTGACTGTGGGGTAATCCGCATTCGTAATACTTATGGTAAACTTTTTTTATCCATATATCAACGGGAAAAACGTCATAACGGCTTAGTCCAAAAAGCAGTATGCAATCAGCGACTTTTGCGCCTACCCCCTTTAATTCAGTCAGTTTTTTGCGTGCGCTTGCAGTATCCATACTTTTTAGCTGCTCTAAATCAAAGTCGTTAAAAAGCATTTTTGCCGTGTGTTGGAGATAATCGGCTCTGTAGCCTGCGCCTATTTGCCTAAAAAAAGCGGCATCAACGGATGAAAGCGTTTTTTTGGTGGGAAAAGCATATCCGTAAGGTGTTTTTTCGCCTAAATATAAACACAGTTTTTCTATTATCAATTGAATACGTTTTATATTGTTGTTGGCAGAAATAATAAAGGAAATTATCGTTTCAAATAGGTCTTGTTTTAATATTCTTATACCTTTTCCGTACTCTGTAGCTTCTTTTAATATAGGAGACAGCTCAATTAGACGGCTAATAATGTCGCCGTAACAAGTGTCCATATCAAAAAAATGACGAAAATATTCCCTATCCTTCGTTTGTATCTGCCAGCCCATGGGGGAGGGCGAGACAATCGCATACTTATCTGCGGAAAATACGCCGTATACGCCTTCCTCTTTTTTTACATATCTAAATATCTGACCGCACTCAAAAATATCTTTTGCGTTAAAATGCACATCGTCTTTTATAAAAAAAGTTTCCATATTTCTTAAAAAAAAGAGTTGCATTTAAGCAACTCTTGCATTGTATTGTTTGTTAGCAAGCGGGATATACGCTTACTTTTTTGTCATCTTTGCCTTTGCGTTCAAACTTTACGATACCGTCAATAAGAGCAAAAAGCGTATCATCTTTGCCTTTGCCCACGTTGTTTCCCGGATGCATATGCGTACCGCGTTGGCGCACCAAAATGTTGCCCGCCAAAACAAATTGACCGTCAGCGCGTTTAGCTCCTAAACGTTTGCTTGCGCTGTCTCTGCCGTTTTTTGTACTGCCCATTCCCTTTTTTTGGGCAAACAACTGAATATTAATAAACATTTTATTTGACCTCCAGATTAATGAAATCGGAATATCCTTCTCGCAAATCAGAAATACCGCATAGCATTGTGTTGAGTATTATGTCGCAGTTTTTGCGTTGTTCCATATTTAAATTTGACGGAAGAGAAAATTCCAGATAACCGTTTGCTTCGTCAACCTTATACTTTACGTTGACTTGTGCTACTGCCAGCAGTCCTAACAGTGCTGTTTGAACTACGCTGGACAAGGCCGCACATACTATGTCCTCGCCTTCTACATCAAAACCTGTATGCCCGTCGCATACAACTTTGATAATACTTTCGGCTTTTTTTGTGATTTTTACCTCTGTCATTAGATTAGCTTAGCTTAATTTG
>CALLXO010000189.1 GCA_937875645.1 uncultured Clostridia bacterium | reverse complement strand
TACAAGGCATATCACGCAAAAAAAGCTCGTCACATACCACCAATTGCGGAGACAACGCCCTTATCCCCCACTCAAAAGCATAATTTTTTTGACAGTTGGTCATAATATCACAGCAATCGTTTAGCGTAAATACGCTTTGACAGTTTTTTAAACCTGTCAGCTCCTCCCTTTCGTCCACAATTAGCGTATTTATCTTTTGCTCCTTTAATTGATAAACCATATCACGCAAAAAGGTAGTTTTTCCGCAGGAAGGAGGCGAAATAACCAGTACGCTTTTGAGCGGAGAAACAAAAAACTTTTTAACTTTTTTGCTGCAATCAGTCACAGCGTGGGGTATTCGTATATTAAGCGCAGAAAAATTTTTTATGCAAACTGTTTCCCCTTTTTCGTAGACAACTTCCCCCGCAACCCCCATACGCGCGCCATCAGGAAGTGGCACAAATCCGCTAAGCATCTGCCGAGTGTAAGCGTATATTGATTTGTCGCACGCTAGATAAACGATATCTTCTACCTGTTGTTTAGTGGGTAACAATGCGTTTTTTTTATCTTGTATACAGCCTTTTGTCCCTAAAAAACAAAAGTTTTCCACCAGTTTTACCAAAACAGGTTGTCCTACTCGTATTCTTATTTCTCGTAGATCATCTATGTTTAAGTAGATAAGAGAATCCAGCCACTCTTTAGGCAAAACTTTTATTAGACTGCTCGGTAACTTTTCATAAACTTGTCCTTGATTTTCTGCCATATTAAATTGTATTGCTAATACGATATTTTATGATTACCTTTCAAAATTTAAAAATATTTTTGCTAAGAAATGGAAGTTTATTCCGTCTTAAAAGTGTTAGTTATTTGATTAAATAAATCAGTTAAAACCAGATATTACTTTGCTCTTTCCATATACTCGCCTGTACGGGTATCTACTCTTATGGTCTCACCTTCGTTTATAAACATGGGCACTTGCACTATATAACCAGTTTCTAAAGTGGCAGGCTTGGTTGCGTTGGTTGCCGTGTTGCCGGCAACACCCGGCTCACAATCTGTGATAAGCAGCTCAACAAAGTTGGGAGCTTCCACACTAAACGCCTGACCTTTAAAAAACTTGATGGTTGCTTGCATATTTTCCTTCATAAACATCAGCGCATCTTCCACCTGATCTTTGTTTAAAGGAAGTTGTTCATAAGTTTGCGGGTCCATAAAATAAAAAAGTTCGCCGTCGCTGTAAAGATATTCCATCTGTTTTGTTTCGATTAAAGCTTTTTCAAATTTTTCCGTCGGGTTAAAAGTCTTTTCTAGCACAGCGCCCGTCATCACATTTTTAATTTTTGTCCTTACAAATGCAGAACCTTTACCCGGTTTTACATGTAAAAATTCCACCACCATATATACACCGTTTTCGTAAACGAATGTTATGCCCTTTCTTAAATCGCCTGCTACTATCATAAATCCTCCGATTTTGTTGCAAATAATTTTTTATCTTTAATAACTATAATATAATAATATTTTTTTCTGATGTTGTCAAATCAATTATTCTATCTTGCTTAATAAGAAGTAAATCCTCTATCCTTACTCCGCCTAATTCGGGCACATAAATACCCGGCTCTACCGTCATAAGCATATTTTCTTTAAGTGTTTCTTTGCATTTAGGGCTTAAGCGGGGTTCCTCATGAACATCTAGACCTAAACTGTGTCCCAGTCCGTGGGTAAAATACTCTCCGTAACCGTTTGCGTTTATTATCTCCGAAGCCAAAGCATGCCCTTCTGACCCGCTCATACCGCTTGCAAGGTTTTTAATCGCATGGTTTTGTGCCTTTAAAACTACTTCGTAAATAGTTTTTATTTCGGGAGAAGGTTTGCCCACAAAAACCGTCCTTGTCATATCTGAACAATATCCGTTATACTTTGCGCCAAAATCCATTGTTACCGCGTCGCCGTTGGCAACTTTTTTTAATGTTGGGTGTGCATGAGGCTTACTTCCATTAACACCACTTGCAACAATAGAATCAAAAGCCAATCCGCTACCGCCAAGTTTACGCATCTGATATTCTAACTCAACGGCTATATCCAATTCCGTTATGCCAACTTTAATATATTTTAAAATAGCTTTAAAAGCGTTGTCTGTTATGTTTTGAGCTTTTGTTATACTCTCTATTTCGTCATCCGTTTTAATTTTGCGCTGGTCAATAATACTGTCGCCGCATTCGATAAGCTTTAAGTTTTTTAATTTTGTTTTAATTTGCTTAAAGGTACTTACAGTCAACTCGTTGTCCTCATAGCCTACTTTATCTACATTGTTTTCTGCTAAAATTTGGTAGACGGTGTCAAACATTTCACCGCCGCCAATTAAGTGTATATCTATGTCTATTTCGTTAAGAGCCTGTTGCGCCATTTCGTAATATCTTGAGTCCACAAACAAATGCGCTTTTTCTGCATTTTTTATAAAAGCAAGAACGCCCGCTGTGCTATCAAAGCCAGTATAATATAATCTGTTTTTTTGTGACATTATCAAAACTGCATCTAATTCTGACTGCAAATTAAAAATATGTTCTGCTGTTTTCATTTTTCTCCTACTATCCCCATATATATTTTTTTCATAGTCAGCGCATCTTCCGCTTGAGTGCCCTCTGACTCGCTGATTATTATTGGATTAAGTTTATATTCGTCTATTACATATGCAAGCTGTTCAAAGGGAGGCCCAAATTTTGTGTCCGCTAAAGTAAGATGTCTTACCTCGCCGCCCTTGCTGTATTCTATTTTAGAAAAATGCACATGCATATTTTTTGTTTTAAATTCGCCAATGGTAGTAAGTAGTTTGTCCAAAATGGCTCTGTAATCGTCTTTGCCCTTAATGCTCCCCTGTGTCCTTGCGTTTAAATGCCCAAAATCTATCGCAGGTAAAAAACAAGGGTCACGGTTGACAATATTAGCAATTTCGTCTACATCTCCAATTTGATTTATCTTGCCCATAGTCTCAGGACAAAAATAGAAATTGTTAAGATTGTTTGCGTATATTTCCGAAAGTAGCAAATCAATGTTTTTTAAACATAAGTTAAAAGCTTCCTGACGAGTGAGTCTACCTACTGACGCAGCATGAAAAACAACTCGCTTTCCTCCCATAATTGCTAATTTTTTGCAGCTTTCGATAAGATACATTATGCTTTTTTTAATCATTTGTGGGTCGGGGTTGGCAAAATTAATATAATAAGGCGCATGCACCGACACTTCAATTGAGTGCTTTTTGCTCTCGACACAAAATTGCGCCGCTTTTTCGTCACTCAGCCTAACACCTCTGCCAAAACTATATTCGTATGCATCAAGACCTTTTTGTCTAAGCCATATAAATGCCTGTTCGCTGTGCAGATTGCCTTCTTCATAAAAGCCTCGGCTGTTGCCGCTGGGACCAAGTTTAGCCATTTTGCGCCTCCAAAACATCAAGAGCAATTTGCTTGGAAAGCTGTTCCTTATTATCAAAAACTACCTGTTTTCTTAAAAACTTATTAAAGAACAAGCGTATACTCTGCCCATAAAGGTCACCGCAGTAACCGATAATGTGCGCTTCTACTAGCGTCCTATTATCATCAAATGTGGGACGTGCACCGACATTTATGACGGCGTTATAAGTTTTATCATTAATAATTACTTCGCCGCTGTACACTCCTATTTTTGGAGTAACGATATCATTATTTAACCGCAAATTTAAAGTGGGAAAGCCCAAAATACGTCCTACTTTATTGCCGCCGTTTACAACACCGACATAACGGTATTTTTCTCCCAGCATATTATTTGCTTGATAAATATTGCCCTCGTTTATAAAATCGTATATTTTGGAGGAACTTACTTTTTCGCCCTTTATACTTACTTCATTAATAATTTCACAAGGAATATTATTCTTTTTGCATTCGTTTAGCAAGCTCTCAGCGTTACCTAAGGCTTTTTTTCCGTAGGAAAAATCAAAACCGCATACTATTCCTTTAATTTTTAGACGGAATAGTTTTTGCAAAAATTCCTCCGCTGACAAAGAGCAAAAATTTTCGTCAAACTGCTGATACAAAGCGTAATGCACACCAAAATTTTTTAAGAGAAAACAACGCTCTTCGAAACTGTAAATCAGCTTGCGAAACTTGCCTAATACAAGTTGAGGATTATTGTCAAAGGTGAAACATGCGCTTTTTGCGCCTAAATTTTTGGCTTTTTGCTGGCTTACTTGCAATAACTTTCTATGTCCGATATGGACACACTCAAAAAAGCCTAATGCTAATACTATATCTTCTTCTATAAAACTGTCTAGTTGACAAATCTTCATTTTTTACCTCAAACGGTATTTAACAGACAAATATCCTTCCTCAAAACTTCCTACACCAAAAAATTCCTTTTGGCAATATATTTTAAATAATTTATCCTTTTCTGTCTCTGTCTTACTTTTACGCCAATCTGTTAGCCTAACACCGTTTATAAAAGGCTTATAAAGCTTGTCGGGGACAACAATCTCGCCCATGTCGGAAAGCGGATAAACTAACGGCAACAAATATTTTTGCGGGTTAGATTTAATTTCCTCCATCGTGACGGCATCCTGTATGTCAAACATCCCACTTTTAGTACGCAACAAAAAACTCATATGTGCAACTGTCTTTAATGCAATTCCTAAATCCCGTGCCAAACTGCGAATATAAGTACCGCCGCCGCAAACTATGTCAAAGCAAAAGGTGTTTTCGTTAACTTGCCGTACTAAATCAAAGGAATATACCGTCACTTGCCGAGGCTCTAACACAAAATCTACGTTGCGTCGGGCTAAATCATACGCTTTAACGCCCTTAAAAGACAAAGCAGAATATTTTGGCGGAATCTGACTAATATTGCCTACAAAAGTTTTTGCCGCTCTTATAATTTCAGTTTCCTCTGCTGCAAAAGGCATTTTTTGAGTAATATTGCCGTAAGAATCCAATGTGTCGGTAGCAATACCAAAGGTGATATATGCTCGGTATTTTTTTGTTTTGTACGTCAATAGCTCAAAAAGTTTTGCTGCCTTTCCCACTGCAATAGGCAGTACTCCTGCAGCTCCGGGGTCAAGAGTACCTAAATGACCTATGCGTTTAAAATCAAGTATTTTTTTAAGGCGGACGACAATATCGCTGGCAGTAGGACCCGAAGGCTTTAAGACGTTAAGAAATCCGTCCATACAAAGTCACCTACCGTTTTAACAATTTTGTCAATAATATCTTCCAAAAAGCCGCATAACACACAGCCTGCCGCCTGAATATGCCCTCCGCCGCCAAAATGACGGCATATTTCCGCCACGTTTTGGCCTTTAGAACGCATACTTACCTTATAGCTATTTTGATTATTTTGGCTGATACAAACGCCTATTTCCGCTGTGTCAACATTGACAGCATAATCGGTAAAACCTTCCGTATCCTCCATAGTTGCTTTAGCTTTAGCAAAATCACTTTGTGTAACATACATAATGCAAAGCTTATTTTCAAAAAACATACGCATATTTGTTAATGCTAATCCCAAAAGTTTAAGCTTATTTATGCTGTTTTCGTTATAAAATTTACGGTTAATTTCCGCAATATCAACATTGTAGTCAGATAAAATTTGCGCTGCTGCAAAGGAATTCTTGTTTGTATTGCTATGCTGAAAATTACCGGTATCTGTGGACAATCCGATAAACAGTGCCGTTGCCATGCTGTCATCGAGAGCAATACCCTTTTTTAAACAGATGTTTAGCATAATTTCGCAAGTGCTACTTAATCCTTCCACATAGGTATATGCACCAAAATCATCGTGGCCGATGTGATGGTCAATAGTAAGAGTGTTTTTATGCGTGCGAAATAATGAGGAAAAAACGCCTAAACGGTTTGCATCTCCGCAATCTACCGCTATTAATAAATCAAAAAATTCATTTACAAAATCTTTTACAAAATGACCGCTAAAGCCAAAAATGTCAAATTTTTTGGGAATGTTGTCGTCACAAAAAATTGTCGCTTTTTTCCCTTTTTTGATTAATGCTTTTTTTAACGCCAAAGCAGCGCCCAAACTGTCTCCGTCAGGACGTGTGTGGCAAAACAGCGCTATGTTATTTGCATCAAATATAATACTGACGCATTTTTCAAAGCTTATTCGCATTAAAAATCCCTATTTACGTTAAGCTGATCAATCAGCTTTTCTATGTGTTGTCCGTAATCACTCACCTCATCACGATAAAAAGTGATTTGCGGTACGTTTTTTATGCGCATCATTTTAAACAAGCTATTTCGCACAAAATTTGCGCTGTTAACAATAGCGGTAAAAGTATCGTCAGCTTTTGCGTTGTCTTTGCTAAAAATACTTATAAACACTTTAGCAACCGTCAACTCCTTATCGGCAGAAACACCCGTTACGGTAAACATCTCCGTCAAGCGTGGGTCTTTTATTTTTTTGGACAGAATATCGTAAATATTCTTTTGTAGTTCGGCATTGATTTTGCCTATCCTTACATTTAGCATAACAACCTCTATTGCTGGATTTCTTTCATACGGTAAACTTCAAATACGTCATCCACCTTAATATCGTTATAGTTGTTGAGCGATACTCCGCATTCGTAACCCGTTGCAACTTCCTTAACGTCGTCTTTAAAACGCTTTAGCGTTAAAATATCGCAATCAGTTACAAGGACATTGTTGCGGTAAAGCCTGACTTTACTGTCACGAGTAATTTTGCCGCTGTTAACGTAACAGCCTGCAATTGTGCCAACTCCCGAAATCTTGAAAATATCACGTACCGTAACTTGACCTAAAATTTCCTCTTGGTACTTAGGCGCTAACATGCCCTTCATTGCCTTTGTGACGTCATCAACAGCATCGTAAATTATTCGGTAAAGCTTTATGTCTACGCCTTCTTTTTCCGCTACTGACTTTGCATTTGCGTCAGGGCGTACGTTAAAACCGATAATAATAGCGTTACTCGCTTTTGCCAGCATTACGTCTGTTTCGTTTATTGCCCCCACTCCGCCATGAATAGAAGTTACCTTTACTTCGTCATTAGAAATTTTTTCGAGAGAAATTTTCAATGCTTCCAAACTGCCTTGAACGTCGGTTTTTATTATTAAATTAAGCGTTTTTAGCTCGCCTTCGCTGATTTTGCTAAATAAGTCGCCTAAACTTACGTTTGCGCCTGTTGCCATTATACTTTCACGTTCCTGCGCTTTTCTTTCGTTAGAAACGTCTTTAATATTCTTTTCGTCGCCTGCATGCATTAGGTCACCCGCCAACGGCACATCGTCAAAACCTAATACCTCCACAGGATAGGAAGGACCAGCTGAAGTCACCCTGCGCCCCTTATCGTCAAACATTGCTCTGATTTTGCCGGTAATTGTACCTGCAATAACATAATCGCCAATGCTGAGCGTCCCGTTTTTGATTAAAACGGTAGCGACAGGACCTCTGCCCTTGTCAAGTTTTGCTTCAATAATTGTACCTGATGCACGCTTTTTGCTGTTTGCTTTAAGCTCTTTAATTTCGGTAACAGTTAAAATTGACTCTAATAAAGCATCCAGACCGTCGCCTTTCTTTGCCGAAACAGGCACCATTATGGTATCTCCGCCCCACTCCTCCGGCACAAGCCCGTGTTCCATAAGCTGTTGCTTGATTCTGTCGGGTTTTGCTTCCGCTTTATCCATTTTGTTGATAGCGACAATTATTGCAACTTCCGCCGCTTTAGCGTGACTAATAGCTTCGATTGTTTGTGGCATAACGCCGTCGTCCGCTGCTACTACTATAATTGCAACGTCAGTAACTTTTGCGCCCCTTGCCCTCATTGAAGTAAATGCGGCGTGACCTGGGGTGTCGATAAAGGTAATAGTTTCTCCTTTTACTTTGACGGTGTACGCTCCTATATGCTGAGTAATACCTCCCGCTTCGCCTGTGGTGACACTGGTATTGCGGATCGCATCTAACAAAGAGGTTTTGCCGTGGTCAACGTGACCCATAACGGTAACAATAGGAGGACGCTTTTCGTCATCGGTCAACTCTAAGTCCTGATTGTCAAAAGTGGCAATCATTTGTTCCTCCGCTGTTATTTCTGGCTTATACTCTAATTCCACGTTAAAACCTGCGGTAATAAATGCGGCTATCTCATAATCAACTGTGTCATTGATGGTTTTTACAATACCCTCTTTAAATAAACTTTTAATAATCTGCGCCACCGATATACCGGTTTTTTCGCTAAGTACTTTTATTTGAACCTCTTGGGTAGTAATAACAGCATGGTCAATAACCTTTATAACTGTGGGAGCTTTTTCCGCAGATCTTCTGCCACGGGGACGCTTTGCAAGTAAAGCCTCGTCATCTTCGTCAAGACCTGTATTAAAGGTGCGCATTAATAGCTGCCTTTTATTTGCTGCAACACGTTTATCCTCCGGCTTGTTAGGAGACTTATTTTTGTTACCGTAGCTTTTTGTCGGTGCTTTGGGTACAAATGCTGTCGAAAAAGCAGGTTTATTAGGTTTGGTAAATCTGTTGTCTCCGCTACGCTGAACGGGTTGAGAGCCTCTGTTAGCATAATTTGAATTATTTTTATCAAAAGTACCGCTGCCTGTGCGTTGAGTCCTTTGCGTCGGTCTGTTAGTATCGGTACGTGATTTAGGTTTAGTATTGCTCGCATACCTGTTGTTAAAATCGGTAATAAAACGTCTGACCTTTACATTGCCCTTTTCGTCAGTATAGGTTTTTTCTTTAATTTTATTGCCCGCAACTGTTTTTTCCGTTTCGGTAACCTTTTTTAACGGTACAGGAGGTTTGCTCTGTTGCGGTTTTCCTATAGGTTTAATCTGTTTTTCGGGTTTTTTAGCTTCTGTCGCTTTTATTTGCTCAAAATTTTTAGCTTCCGTTGGTTTTACTTGTTCTGCCGTTTTGATAGCAGGAAAAACAGTGTTATCCCTTTTCTCTTTTTTTACTACTTGACTTTCACTTTCGACAAGATTGTCGGCAAGTTTAGGTAGGGTTTTTTCAATCATTTGTTGCCCTTCTTCTTTTGTAGGTAATTTTGTAGGTTGTTTAGTCTCATTAACTATTAAAGTCTCTTCAACTTTTTCTTCCTCTTTTTTTATTAAAGCTTCCTGTTTTTCGGCAAGAAGTTTTGCTTCCTCTTCCTCACGGTTAACACGCTCCTGATTTAAAACCGCTTGCTTTTTTTCGATAGCAAAACCTATATCGTCAAGTTTTTGCCTTGCGGTTTTTAAGGTTTGACAAAAATCCACAATTTGCGGTATAAGTCCCGATTTTAATGTCCTTAAGTTTTCAAACTGTGATGTCTGCTGCGGTTGTTGTGCGGCCTTAACGTTAGTCAAATGATTTTCCTCCAAATGATTGTTTTTGTTCTTTATTTATCTAATTTATCGTAGATTTCCTGCGGAATGTCCACATGTAATTGTTTATTTAATATTTTACCCTTGCGGCACTTTGCAATGCAAATCGCTTGCTTGCATACATATGCCCCTCTGCCTTCTATTTTGCCTCTTTCGTCAAAATGGACGCTACCGTCAGACTTTTTAACAATACGTGTTAATAAATCCCTTTCTAACATATTTCTGCATACGATGCACATCCTTAACGGAATTTTCTTTGCCATTTAATCCGCCTCGGTTTCGTCAAGTGTTTCGTCCTCTATTGAGTCATTTTCGCTTTCTTCCATTATTTCTTTGTCTTCTGTTGAATCATTTTCAATAAATGAATTAGTATCGAATTCATTTTCCGCATCGACAATTTGCTCATTTTCGTTGCCGTTTGTATCTGCCATATCCAATAAGCCTAATTCGCGTGCAGCAGAATATGACTTTACATCGATTTTCCACCCTGTTAGCCTTGCTGCTAGCCTTGCATTTTGTCCTTCCTTGCCTATTGCCAAACTCAACTTGTCGTCTGCAACGATAACCTTAGCTTCCTTAGTTTCCTCATAAGCTTGCACCATCAACACTTGAGCTGGGCTCAAAGAGCGTGCAATAAAGTCTAAAATATCCTCACTCCATGGGATAATATCTATTTTTTCGCCGCCTATTTCGTTTACTATGGCGTTTACACGCACACCTTTGTTGCCCACACATGCGCCCACTGCATCAATATCTCGGTCAGTGCTGTAAACGGCAATTTTAGTGCGAAAACCCGCTTCGCGAACTACCGATTTAATCTCTACAATGCCTGCGCGTATTTCGGGAATTTCATTTTCGAAAAGACGCTTAATAAACGCAAAATTGTTTCTGTTTAACACCACTTGTGCGCCAGTACCGCTGTTTTTAACTTTTTTTACTAATACTTTTATTTTATCGCCTGCGTTAAACTTTTCGCCAGGGCTTTGGTCACCGAGAAGCAAAATGCCTTCCATCTGGTTTTTGCCTATCTCTACAAAAATTGTGCCGTCTTCCTTAACACGGCTTACAACTCCTATAAGCAATTCATTTTCCTTGTCTACATATTGAGAATAATTCATGTTGCGCTCTGCTTCTCTGAGCGTTTGCATCACTACTTGTTTTGCCGTTTGAGCGGCAATACGTCCAAAATCCTTGGGTACAATTTCTTCCACCACCTTGTCGCCTATTTTGTATGATTGTTTAATTAGCTGAGCGTCAGAGAGCAAAATCTCTTTGTCTTCGTCAACAACTTCCTCCACTACCGTTTTATATGCGTACATTTTTATCGAGCATTTTTCTGGATTAACTTTTACTTCTACGTCACGTGCTTCGCCAAAATTCTTTTTGCATGCGCAACTTAAAGCATTTTCCAATGCGCTTAAAAATAGTTCCTTATCTATACCTTTTTGTTTTTCTAAATCATCAAGTGCTAAAAAAAAGTCCTTGCTTATCATGAAATGACCTCCGAGTTACCTATTAAAATTTAATTATCGGTTTTATATTAGCGGGTTGGTTATACGCTATTTCGTGCAGTTGGTTGTCTGTTTTTAATATAAAGCTGTTTTTGTCAAAGGAAGTTAACACACCCGCAAGTTTTTTGTTGCCGAAATATGGCGCATAAAAAGTAACTTCAATTTCCTTATTTAAATTACGCTTAAAATCCCTTTGGGTTTTTAGCGGTCTGTCTATCCCCAATGACGAAACATTTAAGATATAAGACGCACCCTCTGTCGGGTCAGCTTTATCTAACGGAGCATCAATAGTCTTGTGCAATGCTTCGCAATCGTTTATTGTAACGCCGCCTTCTTTGTCAATAAAAACAGTAAGATTCATGCCGTTGTGTTTTTTTACGTATTCGACTTCGACCAGCTCCAACCCTAAGTCGGTAGCATAGGGAAGGACGATATTAAAAACTTCGTCTTTTACGTTTTTCAACATTAACCCCCTACATTAATATGAGAGCGGGTTAGCTACCCACTCTCATAAAGCAAATCTTTTATGCTGTATTATTATAGCACATTCTTTTTGTTTTTACAACAATATTTCTCACTTTTCTGTTTATATAAGAGAATTATCAATGTCAATCAGTTTTAAAAACAGCATCGCTTGAGTAACCGCATCGCAATCGGCACGGTGGGGACGGTCCCAATCAAGCTTAAAATACTGGCTGAGAGTATCTAAAGAGTAGTTTTTTGGAGCTTTGCTTTTATGTTGAGGCTTTTCGAACAGCTTTTTTGCTAAAGTTATGGTGTCGATAATATCATTGTTAAACAAATAACCGCAGGGCGTACCGTAATAACTTAAAAAGCCATAATCAAAGTCAGCGTTGTGTGCAACAAGTGTTGAGCCGCATGTAAATTTATAAAAGTCTCCGCACACCTCTTGAAATAACGGTTTATCCTTTACTAACTCATCATCTATTCCGTTTATAGCTACCGTTTTAGAAGTAATATGTATTTGCGGATTAATTAGCGTAGAGAAAGTTTCTACTATTTTGCCGTCCACAATTTTTGCTGCGCCTATTTCCGTGATTCTGTCTTGCATTTGCACTATGCCTGTTGTTTCAAAATCAAAAACAACAAAAGTTTTCCCTTTTAACACCTCTGGTACATCATCATTTTGATTAAACAAGTCCGTCTGGCTTTTTTGGACATAAGGTTCAGGGAAAACGGTGACATATTCCGTCGGCAGCGGTCTAAACTCGTCCAATATCGATTGCTGTTCTTTAATTTTGCATCTGCCTAATGCATTTGCCAATATTTCCAACCTGTTGTCATAACTGTTAAACTGCGCCCTGCCACGAACAATAATTTCATCATTATCATAAATAGAACTAAAAGCTTTTAAGGCGGCATCTTCTTTTGCAAAAAATACAACGGGGATAGTGCCGGAAAAATCCTTTAAGTTAAATTTGCATACCGTTAAATTTTTGCCCTTACTCTCACGGGTAATTTTGTTGAGTGCTTTTCCGCATACTGTGACTGCTTCCTCTCCCTGCTTAACGTCAATTATGTATTTTGGTTGACGCTCCGTCAATTTGCCATAAAGAGGCCGCTTGTCTTCTAACAAAACTTTCCTTTTAGGTTGTGACAAATATGCCTGAAATGTTCGTTCTCGATTTTGTTCCAGTTTACTAAAACTTTCCTCCTTGTTGTCAGCGGTTTCCTTTTGATTAATAAAAAAATCTAAGGAAGTGCTGGTATACTCTTTAAAATAAGCCACCATTTTGTCCAAAGTAGCACCCATTAGCAAATTCTTAATGTTTTTTTCCACCTCAAACACAACAGAAATGCGTTCGCCGTTACTTAGCGTTGTTATCTGTTTCTCGTCTTTTATCAGCTCATTATAAAGTGTCTGACAATTTTCCTGCAGATATTGCCAAATAAGTCTCTTTGCAATTTCGGGGTCGGTTTTATCCGTCAGCACCTCTATATTTACTTTATAACCTTTAACAGAAACAGCATTTACCGCTTCCAAAAGTTCATTTTTTAAGGAATCATTAAGCAATTGCGGAAAGGAAAAGGTATATAAAACCTTTTTTTCGCTCTTGAATACATCTATATTTCTAATCTTTAAATCACGGAAAGAAAACATTTTTTCCGTACCGTATTTTTTTGTAAAATATTCCTTTATCTTATCTAAAATCATAATCTGCCGCCGTATACATATAATAATACGCTAAAAAACTTATTTTGTTAAGCGTAAAGCGGTATCAAAAACAATATCAACAAAGGTGTTCACAATATTTTCTAAAGGCAACGGACACACGACCTTGCCAAATTTAAACAATATCGCTTTATCCACACCAAAAGCAATGCCAACATCGGCTTTTTCTGCTTCCCCCGGACCGTTGACAGCGCACCCCATAACAGCAACCGTCATTTTTGCTTTAATGTTTTTTATTCTTTTGTAAATAAGAGAAGCATAATCAACCATGTCTACCTGACACCGCCCGCAAGTGGGACAAGAAATAAAGTTGATTCCTTT
>CALLXO010000188.1 GCA_937875645.1 uncultured Clostridia bacterium | reverse complement strand
CAGTTGCGAAAAAAATCTTTTTGCCTTATGTGCAAACAATAGCAGGAATGCTCTTTGCTTGGTCGCTTTCTGTCAAAAAAGGTATAGATTCGACTGTTACAAAAAATAAAAATATGTTAACTGATTATATAAAAAGGTGAAAAATGCAAAAGGTTATTATCTCTCCCGATTCGTACAAGGGGATATTAAGTGCAAAGGAAGTATGCGACACAATAAGCTATCAGATAAATAAGGCTTATCCTTTTTGCGAAATAATAAAAGTGCCTGTCGCTGACGGCGGCGAAGGGAGTCTTGATGCTTTTATGAGCTGTAAAGACGGCAGAAAGATATTTGCAAATGCCTTTAATGCGGCGATGCAACTCACAAAATGTTATTTTTTAATTTTTGAAGATACTGCCGTTATCGAAACTTCTCAGCTTATAAGTCCAAAAGCAGTACCCAACGCAAATGTTTTAGAAGCCAGTACATACGGAATAGGTCAGCTTATTTTGCAGGCTATTAAACTCAACGTCAACAAAATAATACTTTGTTTAGGCGACAGCATAGCGGCAGATTGCGGTTGCGGTATGGCGGCGGCTTTGGGTGCAAAATTTTTTGACGGAGGTTACAACGAGTTTTTGCCAAAGGGAAGCACCTTGGCAGATGTTGCCGCTGTCGATTTTTCTATCGTTCGCAAAAATATACGCATGGCATCTTTTAGAGCATTGATAAATGACGATTCGAGTCTTATCAAAGGTGTTAGTGCTAAACTTATGTCGCAAGGGGTAGACAGCCAAAATGCAAATACCGTACATCAGTTTTTTGAGCGTTTTAATACCTTTTTGTTAAGCCTGACGGGTACCGACCACAGCGAAATAGTTGGCGGCGGCGCAGCTTTGGGATTGGGCGCAGGCGCAAAGGCGTTTTTGGATGCAAATTTAAGCCGAAGTATCGAAAGCATTCTCGAACTTGTCAATTTTGGAGAGCTAATTCGTGATGCGGACGTTATTATTACCGGCGAAGGGAGTCTTGACGCAAACAGTTTAGAGGGCAACGTGCTTACAGGTGTGACAAAATACGCAAAACGTCAGAACATCCCCGTCCTGTCTGTTGTGGGTAAAGTGGGCAATATCGACAGGGAAAAACTTCGCCAGTTGGGCGTTACGGCTATATTTAGTCTAAACAACGACATTAACGTACCCGACCCAAAAAGGGAGACAATATTGTCGCTGTCCGCTTTAATGGGCGAAATAATGTCTATTTGGCAGATAAAAAGCAATTTTTCAATCAGAGGAAAAATATTTTGAAACACATAGATATGCCCCTAT
>CALLXO010000187.1 GCA_937875645.1 uncultured Clostridia bacterium | reverse complement strand
CCTTCAAACTGAACATTGTTCATCTTGATGCTCAGCACCGCCGTCATACCTTCGCGATAATCTTCGCCCAAAAGATTTTCGTCCTTGTCTTTTAGCAATTTGCGCTCCCGTGCAAAATCGTTTAGCACTTTTGTCACTGCCGATTTAAAGCCTGTCTCATGAGTACCGCCCTCGGGGGTGGGTATGTTGTTTACATAACTAAATAAGTTTTCGGTATAACCGTTGGTAAACTGGATAGCAAACTCCAAAAATACGCTGCCGTTATCCCCTTTATAAAACAAAGGGGAATGGAGAGTTGTTTTATTTTCGTTTAGGTAACGTACAAAATCCGCCAACCCTCCCTCGTAAAAATATTCGCCTTTACAGTATTCGCCTTGCTCGTCTCTAGACCTCATGTCTATTATGGTAAAGGTGATGCCTTTATTTAAAAAAGCTAACTCTTTTATACGCTTATTTACTATTTCAAAACTAAATGTACTACTGCCAAAAATACTATCATCTGGCAAAAATGTCACCTTTGTGCCGCTATGCTCCTTGCATTTTTCGTCAATACAGGTAAGATGCTCAAGAGGAACTCCGCTTCTTATTTTGTTGGAAGTCTCGTCAAAAAAGCTGACAAAACGCATTTTGTATTTTTTGCCTTCCCGCACTACTTCTACATCTAACCACTTGGACAAAGCATTGGTAACGGCTGCGCCTACGCCGTGCAAGCCGCCGCTAAAACTGTAATTTTTTGTATTGAATTTGCCACCGGCGTGCAGTTGAGTATATACAACTTCCACACCGCTGACATTTAAGTGAGGATGAATATCAACAGGTATCCCTCTGCCGTTGTCCATAACGGTGACGCTGTTGTCTTTGTTTAGGATAATTTCGATTTTACCTGCAAAACCACTTGCCGCTTCGTCAACGGCGTTGTCTACAATTTCCCACAAAATATGATGCAAGCCCTTAGCGCCCGTTGTGCCGATATACATACCCGGACGCATACGCACAGCATCTAATCCCTCCAGCACCTGTATGTCACTTGCATTATAATTAAATTCCGTCAAAATTTGCCTCCTAAAAATTGCTTTTTATGCCAATAATAACATTTATTATTAGGCATTTTGTTTATTATAACATAAATTTAAAGTTTTGGCAATACATATTTATGCATTATTACAGTAGAATTTGGCGACAAAATGATATTTTACCAATATTAGTGAATAATTATTAATATTTTTAATTATTATACTTAATTTTGCAATGTGTAATAGTTCTTAAACAAAGGCGCTGCCGCTAAGCCGTTTTTATTAACTTAGGTCAGCGCTATTTTAACAAAATTTGTTCATCTTTATATAATTGATGCTAATATATTTTGTCTAATTAATACAGAATTTTTAATGATAATTAAGCAAGACCAAAAAAAGTTTTAAGCTGTTTAGTGTTGTCGCAAATTGCAACAGGTGAGTATTGAGCAAAATCCTCCCTTTTGCCAAAACCATATGTAACACCAATGCAATCGATACCCACTTTTTGAGCGCCTCTCATATCATAAAAGGTGTCACCAATAAGTATAGTGTCTTCTTTTTTTGCCTTTGAGTCGGCAA
>CALLXO010000186.1 GCA_937875645.1 uncultured Clostridia bacterium | reverse complement strand
ATAAGCCGTTGAGTGCGCTCCTGCCAGTGCATTTTTCTCCTCTTTAAAGTAAACTACCTATAAATATTTATTTTTTACTAATTTCTTTCGCTGGATGTCATTTTCTAATTATTATCAAACATATTATGCTTTTCAAAAATATTATCTTGCTAATAATTAAACGGGACGCCATTTTTTCAAATAAATTAGTGAGTATGTTTCTACTTATCAACATTTATCTTATTACTAATTTCTTGTGCTAAACGAGATGCCATAAGGGAAAATCCCTCTTCGTTGGGATGCAGCCATTTATCTGCAAAATACCTTTTTTCGTGCGGGATAAGAGTCAAGCCGTCAATTACCGTGATGTTTTTATAGCAAGATGCTTCTGAGGAAATTACCTCTGCCACTTGTTTAAAAGAGCCAATATTTGTTATCTCATTAATATCACTGCGCCAAATGGGAGTTATCACAAAAATAGGAATATCATAATACAGCTCATTTAACCGCACAAAAAATGCTTTAATATCGGTAATAAAGGAAGTATAATTTTCGGCATACCGCCAGTCGTTGGTGCCATAGGCAACTGTTACTAAATCAGGTTTAGCCAGAGTTTGTGCCTCTAACAAGATGTCGGGCGAAAACACAAACCCGCCCACTCCTTGATTGAGAGCGTCAAAACCTAATAGCTCAGCAAGCCTATATACATAATTGCCGGTAGGATTTTGCGCAAAAAAACCTTGAGTAATGCTGTCGCCAAAGCATATAAGTTTTGGTCTGTCGCTAAAAACTGCATTAATATTTTCCTTTGCATAAAGGCTTTTAAGTGTTATCGCACAAAATATCGGAAAAAATATTTCTATTTTATTTTTTTCGCATTGCGGATTATCCAATTTAAAGCGAATGTTGTCTTTTGCGGCTATACTTTTTGCTTTTTCGCCATTGACATATATTTCAAAATTATATTTTACAGGAGCAATACCCTTTAGCTGTTTTGCTTTTTGCGCCAATTGTTTTGTTTGAATAAAAAAAGACTTAATACCCTTTCTTTCTATCCACGGGATAATCATTTTTTTTAAACGGGTAATTTTTGTTTTAAGAGTAAAGCTATCTGCTGTCGTTTCAAAAATTAAGCAGATACCCGCCGCACCCTTGCTGTAACCGCTAAACAATAAACCCTCATCATACATGTTCAGTTGCGCTTGATTAAAACGAAAAAGTGTAATACCACCCTTTTTGTTTTCCTTAAAGGAAGCGTAATTTTTGCATAAATCTAATAATGCTTTTCCGCTTATTAACATATTTCTCCGTTAATTAGTATCTGCAAATATCTTTACTAAATTTCTATCTGTGATTTTTTGGCGGGGCGGCAATCAGTTTGTATATTGGATATCCTTGCGACGTAAAACGATACTCGTACTCCGTCATAATGTTATCCTGGTCTAAAAGTGAATGTAAGTCCTCGGTACAAAAAAGTATTTGCCAACCCTTTGATAAAAAGCTGTCAAAGCTATACTTAAAAAAGTCCTTATCGTCAGTTTTTTGTTCTACCACGCAGCCGTCGGTAAGCAAATGCTCGTATGTGTCCAAAAATTTAGCGTTAGTTAAACGGCGATTCTCCTGCTTTTTTTTAGGATATGGACAGCTGAAATTTAAATAAATCTTTTGCACACTGCCTTCACGCAAAAAACCCCGCAATAATTCCGCATTGGCAATCAAAAACCTTAAATTTTCAAGTTTTAATTGAGCGGCTTTTTCCGCGCCGCTTACTATTACGTTGGATAATCTTTCTACTGCCAAAAAATTGCTCTGCGGATATTTTTGCGCGTGACTAATGGCAAAACCACCCTTGCCGCAACCAATTTCCAGACATAATGGATTGTTGTTTTTGTAAACAGCCGTTAAGTCAATGTATTGTGGATTTTTAATTGCAAGCTTTGCGTTTAAGTGGATTTTGTTATCCAACAGAAATTCTCCGCAATTAATTAAGCGAGCATCAAGATTTTTTTTGCGATGCATTCTCATTTAATTGATTATAAGCTTTAACGGTATTTTTATCAAGTTTTTAAAAGAATTATCTTTAAGCGGCAGCAAAATGTTACCAAAAATGCAGCTTTTTAATATAATATAATAACGAAATTTTAGCGAGGTTATTTTGGAAGATATATCTGTTGCTCTTACGGTGTACTTTGACGGTCAGTATTGGGTGGCAAAATCCGAAAAAAATATCGACGGTCAAATAACGGTAGCAAAATACTTATTTAAAAAAGAACCCCAAGATTCGGATATTTACAGTTTTGTTATTAATGGAGAAGACCGAATTTTTATAAATTTTATTCAGCCTATTGCGGCTTTAAAAATGTGTTATCCTTAACTTTAAACAATTTTTTATAGTTTTTCCTTTGGCTTTTTATAAATTGTCGCTTTTTTGTTGCATTTTTTTTAGTTTTTTAGTATAATTTTAAAGCTAATTAGGGCAATTAACTCAGTTGGGAGAGTGTCTTCTTGACGTGGAGAAAGTCAGGGGTTCGAGTCCCTTATTGCCCACCAAACCAAAAAAATCTGCAATCAATAACAAACATGATTGCAGATTTTTTTGCTTATATGTATTACCTTAAACTTTAGATAATTTGTTTGCTTGCGCTTGCATTAAATATGGGTTTAGCCAGCTTAATGCTACAAAACAAAAAACTAAATATAACACACTATGGTCATCTAAAATTAGTTTTAATTTAATCGGAAGAGTTTTAATTTTTTTCACCCTTTTATTAGTTTAAGCATAGCATATTATGTATAGTTTTACGTCAGATGTTTTAAGCACCAAAGTTAAAAATAAATACAGTACTAGCAATCAATAGAAAACAGCTATTGGAATAAAGATTTGATTTCACATAAATGAGAACGTTTGATAAATCAAATATTTTAAAATTATTTTCTGTTTAAATTTAAAGGAGCCGTCTATTTTTAGACAGCTCCTTATTTTATATTTGATTTCTTTGCTTTATCTCTATTTTGCTTTATCTCTATTTTGCTTTATCTTTTTATTTGTCCACCATTATGTTTTTTGCTTTTTCTTAGAACGTTTAATAATAGCGTTTTCAATTAATTTTTGAATTTCCACAAAAGGAATAATTGCTATTCCGCAACCGATAGAAATCGCCCACTCCAAAAGATTTAGCGGAGTTGTACCAAATACTGAGTTTAACGCAGGCACCATAACAACAGGGATAATCAACGCAAACCCTATTACAAAAGAAAGGTTAAGCCATTTGTTGTTAAGTACTCTTTTGTTAAGTATGCTGTGGTCTTGAGACTTTAAGTTGTAGCTGTGAAAAAGCTGAATTGCACAAAGGCTTACAAAAGCCATGGAAACCGCAATACTATGGTTGACTCTGTCCGGCAAAACATATGCTCCTAAGCTAAACGCCAACATAACAAGCGCCGTTTGCATAACTCCTTGAATCAAGATATCTTTACCCGTTTTGCCATAAAAAAGACTTCTTTTGGCATTGCGAGGCGGAAGCTCCATAACGTCCGATTCGGCACGTTCCATGCCTAAACTTAAGGCGGGCAAACTATCTGTAACGAGGTTTATCCACAAAATCAGCACGGGAGTTAAAAATTCTGTCTGTAAAAACAGCGTTGCAATAAACAAGCACAATACTTCTGCTATGTTTGCCGAAAGCAAAAACTGCACTGCTTTTTTTATGTTGGCAAAAATCTTGCGGCCTTCCTCAACGGCGTTAACAATTGTTGCAAAATTGTCATCGGTAAGTATCATATCTGCGGCACCCTTGCTCACTTCTGTACCTGTAATGCCCATGCCTATGCCTATGTCCGCTTGCTTAATACTGGGGGCATCGTTAACGCCATCCCCCGTCATCGCTACTACGTTACCAAAACTTTGATATGCTTTTACTATCCTAACTTTGTCTTCTGGACTTACCCTTGCAAAAACGCTATATTCTTTTATGACAGAAATAAATTGCTCCTGAGACATTTTTTGTATCTCAATGCCGGTAATTATTTTGTCGCCAGTACGCAAAATGCCTATCTCCTGCGCAATTGCAGCGGCGGTGTCGGCATGGTCGCCTGTAATCATAAGCGGTCGCAACCCTGCCCTAAAACATACTCTTACAGCATCCTTTACTTCGGGACGGGGCGGGTCTATCATGCCCACCAACCCTACAAAAACCATATTGTTTTCGGGGTTGTCTAACTCCATATTTATTGCTACGCCCAAAATCCTAAGCGCTTTGCGTGCCAATTTGTGATTAACTTTAAGGATTTTTTCCTTGTCCTGTAAAGTAATTTCCCTTACCTGTCCTTTATCCATAATAAAGGCACATCTTTCTAACATTATGTCCATTGCGCCCTTTATATAGGCGATTTTTTGATTGCCGTCAGAGTTAATAGTAGTCATAAGCTTGCGTACGCTGTCAAAGGGAATTTCACCTACACGCTCCCACTCCTTGCGTATATTTTCCGGCTGCATGTTAAGGGAAGCGGCAAAATCGGTGAGAGCTGTTTCTGTCGGGTCGCCCAAATATTTCCCTTCAGAATAAATGCTGTCGTTACATAAAACTAAAGTCCGTAGCAATAAGTCTCTGTCTATCTGACTGTTTTCGTCTATTGTAAAAATTTCCTTTACCGTCATTTTGTTTAGCGTCAGAGTGCCTGTTTTGTCGCTGCAAATTATTTCACAGCAACCCAAAGTTTCCACAGCCGGCAAGTTTTTGATAATGGCGTTTCGTTTGCTCATACGAGTGACGCCTATTGCAAGCACAATTGTAACAACTGCCGGCAACCCCTCAGGGATTGCGGCAACAGCTATTGCGACCGCCGTCATAAAGGCATCCATTACAGGAGTACGGGTGATTACTGCCGCGACAAAAATAATAGCTGCGACAACTAAAACGATGAGGCTGAGTACTTTTGCAGTTTTGCCCAATTGCTTTTGTAGCGGCGTTGTTGTAGTGGTATTTTGCGTTAGCATTTCTGCAATTTTACCCACTTGTGTGTTCATGCCGGTAGCTATTACAACACCGCTGCCCCGCCCGTATGCTACACTTCCGCCAGAAAAAGCCATATTTCTTCTGTCCCCCAAAGGCATTGCAGGGTCTAAAATAATATCAAAATCCTTTTCGACAGGGACAGATTCTCCCGTTAAAGCGGATTCGTCAATTTTTAAAAGAGCAGAAGAGATAAGACGCAAGTCAGCAGGCACAATATCGCCTGCCTCCAAAAATACTATGTCCCCTACTACTAAATCCTCAGTATTTATACTTTTTGTAACGCCGTCACGTAACACTTTGCAATAGGGTTTATTTATGTTTTTTAGCGCAGACAAGGCGTTTTCTGCTTTGTTTTGCTGCACAACGCCGATAATAGCGTTTACTATGACGATTAAGAGAATTATTCCGCTGTCAATTAGTTCGCCGTAATTACCTTGCACAATAGAAATAATCGCTGATACTGCTGCCGCAACCAATAGCATAATAATCATAATGTCAGTAAACTGCTCTAAAAATTTTATTATAATGCTTTTGCGTTTTGCTTGCGCCAAGGCGTTAGCTCCGTATTTTGAAAGTCTATCCGCCGCCTCTTGTGCCGTTAAACCGAGGTCTTCCGAGCTTTGCGTTTCCTCTAACGCTTGCTGTTTAGACATATTGTAATAGTTCATTTTATTTGCCTCCAAAAACAAAAAAGACTTTAAAAAAGTGAATGTCACTTTTTCAAAAGTCTTGTCAAACCTGATTAGGTTAAGCGCCGCCAGAAGTTACCTTCGTATTGTTGGCGGACACTTTTAAACTACTCCCTTTTGAAAGGATTGACGTTATTATACACAATATATTTAGCTTTTGTCAAGAAAATAATTACATTTGCACCCCTTTTTTCTGTAGATTTTTGCATTTAAAAAAGCATATACTATTATTATGAGGATTGTATTTACCGGAGGGGGTACGGCAGGTCATGTCATGCCTAATATTGCGCTTATCAACTGCCTAAAACCAGAAGATGAAGTATACTATTTCGGCGGCGACGGTATGGAAAAGCGGCTGACAGCTGATAAGACAGCAAACGTGAATTATGTGGAGATACAAGCTGCCAAGTTTAAACGCAGTTTTTCGTTGTCTAATTGTTTGCTGCCCTTTAAGCTTATTGCAAGTATTTCTCAATGCAAAAAAGCATTAAACCAAATACGTCCTGATGTCATTTTTTCTAAGGGTGGCTACGTTAGTCTGCCTGTGGCAATAGCGGGCAATTGTCTTAAAATACCTGTTATTGTACACGAGAGCGATGTAAGCGTCGGTTTGACCAACAAACTTTGCGCCAAAAAGTCTTTTGCTTTTTTGACCTCTTTTGAATGCAGCCAAATAAAAAAAGCGATGCAGGTTGGCTGTCCAATTCGCCAAGAGATTTATTCCGCCGATAAGGTACGTGGATTAAAAACTATGGACTTTGACGGACACAAACCTATTTTGCTTTTTTTAGGCGGTAGTCAAGGTGCTAAGCAGCTTAATACTTTTGCAGAAGAAGTGTATCCACGCTTAAAACGCAAGTTTGATATTTTTGTAGTTACTGGCAAAAACAAAGAGGTAAATAATGCAGTCGGCTTTCATTCAATTGAATTTTTAGATAATATTTACGACGTCATTAAAGCGAGTAGCTTTTGCGTTACACGAGGGGGCGCAAACACACTTTGCGAACTTGTTGCCCTAAACGTCCCCTTTTTGTCCATTCCGCTTACAGGGGCAACACGGGGAGAACAAGTATTAAACGCACAATATTTTGCAAAAAAAGGATGCGGAGCAATTCTCACAGGAGAATTTTATGCCGAGCAGCTCGCCAATAAAATAATACAGATGCATGCAAAAATTCCGTTATTTAAACAAGGTCAAAAAGCAGTTAAGATAGACGGAACGCTTGACATACTAAAAACCATTTATTCTGCGGCTAACATCCATTAGCAAACTCAATTGTTCTGTTATATTTTATTATATAGTTTTGGGTAAATGACTGCCGCGCTCATATTTTTATTTGTATCTGTTTGTGATGCTTGCTTATCTATCAAACAACGTGATACTACAAAATCAACGTAACTTTGCGGTATTTCATCGTTTAACAGTTTTTGATAAATTTGTTTAAGGTCATACTTTTTTGTTTTCATTATTAATCCTCGCTTTTTTATTGTATCAACATTATACAACAATATACTTGACAACTGTCTGTCATGTATTTTAAAATAATTTAAAGAAATATTGACTAAATGTATTATTGACAGAAATAGTCAATTCTTTCAAAGTTAGGAGAAATAATGCAAAACAGTGTTTTAGTAGGTATTTTAATAACTCTCTTGTCAAAAAAGAAGGTGGGGTTATATGAACTATCGTTAAAATACGAAGTGAGCAGCCGCACAGTAATAAGATATATTGATGCGCTAAGCGAAGGTGGCGTGCCCATCGTTAGTTTTAGGGGGCGCAACGGCGGATACAGCATTTTAGACAGCTTTAGATTGTCTTCGATGTATTTTACCCCAACAGAATACGACCGACTCATTGCCTGTGTCGAAGCTATGCCTATTGATGAAATAGGTGTTTCTGTTTTGGATAAGCTCAAGGGATTGCGAAAAAACGAGAGTAGCGCTTTTTCCTCCTCTGTGGATAAAATTGTTATAGATACAAGTTTTTCGCCTGCATTTGAAAATAAATTTAATGCACTTAGTAGAGCCACAAAAAACAATCAGCTTACGCAAATAACCTATCACGATAAGTTTGGTTTGTTGTCGATAAGAGACATTGAGCCATTAAAGTTTGTTTATAAGGATAATGTTTGGTACATTTACGCATATTGCCGCACACGGGAAGATTTTAGGTTTTTTAAAATCAACCGCATTTCAGGAGTAAAGCTTTTTGACGAAAATTTTAATCAGCGTGATTATTGCCTTGATACAAAAACGCTTAACGAATTTTTAAAGGAAAGAGAGCATATTGACTTAACAATAAGTTTAGAAGCGGAAATTTTGGCAGAGGTGCAGGAATGGTTGGGCGAAGACTCACTAATAAAAAAAGGTACGGGTTATATGGCTTTTGCAAGCGTACCCTACGATGATTTTTTAATAAATAAACTTTTGACTTTTGGGGACAAAATTAAAGTTATCAAACCGACAAAATTGATAGCAAGTTTTTCAAAAAAATTGGATAAACTGCTAAAATATTACAACACGCTTTAAATTTAAGGCGATTTTGTAAAGTTTTCACTATTGATTAATATATAAAATTAGAAAAAACAATAAAGGGCTAACAAACCTATTATACGAGATTAAAAGCCAAAACTACGAAAACTTTATTACGTCTTTAAATATTCTTTTAATTACTTTTCGACTTTCTGCATCATGGCTATCAGAGCGGGTAGCAAGATTGACGACGCCTTTGGTTGTGTCAAATTCTATCATATTTAAAGCGTCGTATTTAAACGAACGGTGAAAAGGCACTAATCCAACAAAGTATAAATTTTTTAGTAAGGGTCGTTCCTCTGTTAAGTCAACCATAATTACTATGCTTCTTTTTTTGTCATTGTAAAACAGCGGATTGTCATATCCTCTTACGGTATTGCTTAATTTTATTAACAAATTTTCGTAATCGTCATTATATAAAAAACCGCCGATTTTTAGACTGTTTTCCAAATACTCATAATTGCATCCTATTGCAGAAGCTACATTTGCCGCTTTTTCCTTTAAATCGTGCTTGTCATAAGTGGTAAAGTAAACGTCAAAACTTTTATTATTCTTATTGACATAAAATCCTTCGGACAGCACAAATCCGCAGGAAAGCAGGTTGTCACGCAATTTATCCTTAATATTATCAGTGTTTAAAGAATGCAAAGACAAACAATTGTGCGCATTGATATAATATTTATTATGTTTAATAAACTGCGTTGCCAAATAAAAAAACACAAGTGCAATTATGCTAAAACCGATTAAAAAATCGTAACTGCCTGTAAAACCAAAAAAGACACCTATACCTAAGCACAAAAAGCCCACAAAAATACTTGCATATCCGTTAAATTTTTTCATACGCCAAATGAGTATAACAAAACAGGGGAAAAATGTCAATTATTGATACTTGCTCATTTCAGCAAACTTTGTTTTTTAACAAATTCTATATTTTTAAGCAAGATATTAATATATGAACATATGCAGATATGCACATATATTTACATATAACGCTTAAATAGTGATTTCGCTTATATCACAAAAGAATTCCGGCAAAACTTTACCGTTTTTGTCAAAAATCACGCCCTCCTCCCTCAGCTGCTTGCGTTGCATATTAATTCCGCCAAAAGCGAAAGCGGGCGAAAGACTACCGTCGGCAAAAACCACTCTGTAACAAGGTATGTGGTCCGGTTGGGGGTTGGCATGTAGCGCAAAACCAACT
>CALLXO010000185.1 GCA_937875645.1 uncultured Clostridia bacterium | reverse complement strand
CATGGAAAAAAGGCAAGAAGTACAAACAGACTTTAATTTGTTTCTGTCCCGTCCTATAGCTCACAGAGGTGTTTTTGATGACAACATAGGGGAAAACACAGTAGAAGCAATTTTGTCAGCGGTAGAAAAAGGTTTTTGTATCGAAATAGACGTGAGAATGACAGCGGACGGTGAGATTGTGGCTATACATGACAGCTTTTTGTTGCGGCTGTGCGGTAGGGAAGAAATTGTCGAACAATTAACATATAAAGAGCTTTCTGACATAAAACTTAAAACTGGGCAAAGGATACCCACGCTTGAACAAATTTTAACAGCGGTAGGAGGCAGAGTGCCCTTGCTTATTGAGTTTAAGCAGTATCAAAAAAACTACAAACAACTGATAGACAACACTCTTAATGCGCTTAAGGGATATGACATAAGCAAAGTGGCTTTTCAGAGTTTTTATCCTTCCTGCGTTAAATATGCCGTTAAAAAATATCCTTTCATTATGACGGGGCAACTCGCTTCGGGGCAAATAGAAGGTCAAAACGCTTTTGTCAACCGTCTGTATTATACATTAAAAATAATGCGCCTTACAAAAGCTAAATTTATTAGTTTTGACATAAATTACCTGCCCAACAGATACGTGCAAAAGTACAGAAAAAAGGGGTATAAGGTTTTGACATGGCTGGTAGATGACCAACAGAAGTACGAAAAAGCAAAAGAAAACAGCGATAACGTAATCTTTGAAAAAATATTTTAAAAAAAGGCATTTCATAATAGAGTGCCTTTTTTCAAGTTTTGATAATAAATATCAAACAAATGAGCAATGATTTCTAAGATAAGCTGTTATAATTTTTGTATTTTACTATCTCAAACATTAATACTGCTTACTTAATTGCGAAATTGCATTTAAAAATATGTACGCTTCAGAAAGAGTGTTTTGCCCGCTCACGCTTGCCCTAATTAAGCCGCTGTAATAAGTGCCTAAAAATTTGTGTGCTAAGGGTGCACAATGCAAGCCGCCCCTCGTTGCTATTCCGTAATTTTTTGCTAACAAATCACTTACTTCTGCGCTGTCGCTCTCCTTTATTTTAAAAGTCACAATGCCGCTGTTGTTGGGTGCACTAAAAATTTTTATGCCGTTTATTTCTGATAAACCTTCAATCAACGTACTTTGCACTAAATTTATTTGTTTTAGCATACTACTTTTATTGGCACACCACCAGTCAATTGCCGCCCCCAAAGCAAGTATTGCAGGCGAATTCACCGTGCCGCTTTCGTACGCCTCAGGGCTTTCTGTCGGCTGAGTCAGCAGGTGGCTTTGCGTACCTGTT
>CALLXO010000184.1 GCA_937875645.1 uncultured Clostridia bacterium | reverse complement strand
GTGGTACACTGATGTTGACCGTACTGTCGAATTTAAGTTTGAAACAGACAAGGTGAACGTAGATACTACTCTTTATGCAAAAGTAGCGAGTCACGACTTCAGCGTGAAATACAATTTAGGTTATGCTGAGCCAGAACACGGCGAAGATATGCCAGCTACTCCCACTCAAAGCACGGTAAACTTAGACGACTCGTTTGAAGTAGCTGCTGTACCGGATAGAGCCGGTTACGATTTTTTAGGCTGGACAGACGGTGTGGAAGTTTATCAACCGGGTGACGAATACGAAGTAGAGGTAACAGGAAACATAACCTTAACAGCCATGTGGACTACAAAAATGCTTACTGTGCGTTTTTATGACGACATAGGACTTTTAATAAAAACAAAAATTGTACCTTATGGGTCAGATGTGCCTACTGATGATGTTTTTGCTCCTCATACTTATCCTCAATGCTACGTAACTATGGGCTGGGATGAAGATTTAACAGATATCAATTGTGACTTAGACGTCAATGCTGTATACGAATATCAACATGCTGATTATAGCTGGTTTGAGTTTGTGCCTGTTGTGGAAGATGACGTAACTGTAGCGTATAAAATTAAAATGGCGCCGCATCCATTGTTTACCTGGCAAGGTAAACGCTTTGCTCCCAGTGGATTATATGCATTCCCCGATACATACAACGGATTGGCTGTTATTGGGTTTGCAGAGGCAATACAAAAACTTGGAAAAGACGATTTTGATGAACAGGATTTTGACATTGAATTGTTTATACCTGATTCTTTCACAAGAATAGATGCCGACAGCATTATTTATTCCAAAATCAAGAGTCTGTCTATTGGCAGAGGAGTAGAGTACATTGACAGCAAAGCGTTTAACGCCTCTGTAATAGGAGAATTTATTGTAGCAGAAGAGAATGAGTATTATACGGCTGAAGATGCTTATCTTTACAATAAGGATAAGACAACACTTATTGCTGTAGATAGGAGCTTGCCTCAAGTAATAATTGGCGAAAGCGTCAAATACATTGGTGCAGATTTAGTGTATAGCAGAAATACTCTTCAATCCTTGGTAATTAAAGGCGATATTGAAGAAATAGGATTAAATGCTTTTACATATTGTACAAATTTGCTATCTGTAGAAATTGAAGGAAGTGTAAAAAAACTTGTTGACGGAGATGATGTTGCAAAAACAAGTGGTGAACAAAGATTTCCTCCATTTGCTTTCTGCAGAAGTTTGCAATCCATTAACCTTAAGGGTATAGAGTATATTGGATTTGGTGCTTTTACTGGTTGTGCTTTAACAAGTATTACTATTGATACGACTATACAATTTATTGCGGAGGAATGCTTTGTAGATTTACCCCGCTTAGCGACA
The DNA here is from genome assembly GCA_937875645.1 of uncultured Clostridia bacterium. GTDB lineage: Bacteria > Bacillota > Clostridia > Christensenellales > CAG-314 > SFEB01. The sequence continues at coordinate 6,630 of CALLXO010000184.1, read as the reverse complement.
CTTCGATTCCCCGGAAATGCTACAGTAAGCAATAACGGCAAATTCATTTGTGAGGATAATACGTTAATAGAAAAAGAAGCCAGCGAAATAATGATTGACGAAAACACAAATGGTGACGTATTTATTTATTATGCACCGTTGCAACAACGTGTTCATTATGATATACCTAATTCGGTACGCGAAATTATGGAATACGCTTTTGAGTATTCAAAGATAAAAACAATTACTATACCTGAAGGCGTAAAAGAATTGCCTGGCGGTATGTTTGAAGACAGTAGTATAATAGAAATAGAAATCCCCGAAAGTATAGAAACGTTAGGTATGGGTGACGAAAGCAGAGGTGCTGGCAAAACTAACATTAGTACTGTCTTTGGCAGGAGCGATCTTGCAGAAGTAACCTTTGCAAATAATTGTCGTATTACGGATATTCCTGACTCCGCGTTTTATGGTACCGAGCTTGTTACTATTAGAGTGCCCGCTTCGGTAACAGTAATTGGAAGGGCTGCTTTTGGCTGTAATACTTTAAAAGAAATTACAGTGCAAACCGGAAACGAATATTATGAAGCGGAGGGCGGTGTTTTATATACAATAGGAAAGACAGAAATACATTCTTATCCTGCCGCAAAGGAAGGCTTATTATATCAAGCACCCTCTTCTGTGAAAAAAGTACTTAGCAGTGCTTTTGCTGATAGTCAAGAATTAAATAGAGTAGAATTAAATGAAGGTTCAAAGCAAATAATGTCCTTTGCATTTTTGCGGAGCGATAGAAGCTGTTGATGTTGGCGCATTTTATATGAGCTATAGATTTACGTACATTGAGTTTAAGGCAGAACAACCTTTTGCTATAACTGATTTTGAAAATTATGGAGACGATAGAGTATTTACAATACAAGATATTAATGCTCTAACAGTTAAAGTTCCTTTTGCTTCTCATAACACATACAGACAATGGTTAAACGATAAATCTAACGGCATTGGAGAATGTATTGATGCGAATGATTATCCCGACGAGTACGTAACAAAATACGTATTTATTAGTCAAGGAGTATCTGAAACAATAAAAGCAATAACCTTGTTGAATTATCCTATCCCCACATGGACGGGTGAAGGTGCGATGTACTTTAATGGTTGGTTTAAGGACGAAGGTGTTTGGTCAGATGAGATAAGCGTACCTTGTGAATTAGATATTAATACTACACATACCTACTACGCAAGATGGGAAACAACTCAGCGTAAAGATGGTACCAGTGTAAATTTTGCTTATGAATTGCCTATAGACGAATGGGTAACAATAATATTATACAGTAATATAGTATATTTTAAGGAGACATTAGTCCTGGATACAGACGAATATTCCAACTGCCACTTAAGACTCTACGTAAACGGAAATAATGAAGATAGGGTAGCGCAAGTTACTATAGCTAAAGCTGATATGCCCACTGATTTAATTAAATATGTAAGTGTAAATTTTGATAAATTTTTACCATATTTAGGTTTGTCAGATTTTGAAGGATATCCTTATCAAATCCAATTGAAATTTGGAATTACGTTGCAACCGTAACCTCTATTACACAACAATATCTCACTATGAAAAAACTTCCTATCTTTTTGATAGGAAGTTTTTTGGTCTTATACTGTTACATTTACTAGAATAAGCAAGTGGTTATCCCAAATTTCTCCATTAGAACAGCCTTTAAATTCTTTATCATATGTTATAGGATAATAAATTTCTTATGTGCATTAAGCATAAGTGATTATGTAGAAAAAATGGCTTTACGTCTCGAAGCATTGCCAAATATGCTAAAAACATCAAAATTCTTTTTCGCAATAGGCGCAGACATTTTGTCCTTCAATTTTCTTTTGATAGTTATTTACGTTACGCTCAGAGTTGACAACGCATTTATTATTTTGACACTTTTTTTCGGTATCTAAAATATTAAAATTTTCGTAATAATTATCCTTTTGCTTTAGCAAATCGAGTATCAGCGCCATACGCATAAGCATACCGTTTTTTACTTGTTTAAAATACGCAGCGTGAGGACCGTTGTCAACATTGGTGTTAATTTCTGTCACTCGAGGCAAAGGATGTAATATACGCATAGTCGGTTTAGCGTTTTTAATCATGTCAACATTCAATTCAAAACTGTTTTTCAGCCTTTCGTACATAGCCGCGTCATCAAATCTCTCTCGCTGAATGCGTGTCATATACAAAATATCAAACGAATTTACCTTTTCTTCAATACTGTTGCACCTTTCATAACAAATCCCGTTGTCATCAAAAACTTGTTTGACGTAATTATCAGTTAGCGTCAACTCGGGAGGACTAATTAAAATAAATTTATTGTTTTTGTAACGCGATAAAGCATTAATCAAACTGTGTACCGCTCTGCCGTATTTAAGGTCGCCGCAGACACCTATTGTTAAATTGTCTAATCTGCCTGTCTCCCTTTTAATTGTCAAAATATCCGCTAATGTTTGTGTAGGGTGACAGTGCCCACCGTCGCCGGCGTTAATAATGGGACAGCTACTGTTGAGTGCGGCGGCAAAAGCCGCACCTTCTAAAAAATGTCGCATTGCAATAATATCGGCATAGATGGATACAGTTTTTATTGTATCAATTAAGCTTTCGCCTTTAGCGGTACTGCTGGAAATGGTATTGTCAAAGCCAATAACATTGCCTCCCATTTTTATAAAAGCCGCTTCAAAACTGAGGCGTGTGCGAGTGCTGGGCTCAAAAAACAATGTAGCTAAAATTTTGCCCTCCATTGCGTGCGCATATTTTTCGCCGTGCTCATCAATATCAATGGCGGTTTCCATTAATTTTTCCAACTCGTTAATTGTTAATTCTGTTATGTCAATTAGGTGGCGCATAAAATCTCCTATTTGTTTTGCCAATCTAAATCAGCAGGGTTGTCTTTAAAAGCCAATAGCTTAGTTTTATCAGTAACCGAAATATAATTATTTTTTACCGCAACATCTATCAAAGTATCAAAATCGCACAGACTAAAGTTTTTTATGTTTGCCTTTTCCAAATTGTTAAATCCGTCCTTCATTCCGTAAGTAAAAATACTGACTATACCCAACACATCAGCGCCATATTCACGCAAAGTATTTACTGTTTCTATACTGCTTCTTGCGGTAGAAATTAAATCCTCTACTACCACTGTTTTTTGACCGACAGTAAGTTTGCCTTCTATTTGGTTTCTTCTGCCATGCCCTTTGGCGCTTGCCCTAACATAACCCATAGGTAACTTCATTAAATGTGCAGTAATTGCGGCGTGAGCAATACCCGCCGTACTTGTGCCCATTAGTATCTCGCATTGAGGAAAATGCTTTTCAATAAACTTTGCTAAGCCCCTTTCGACACGGTTTCTCACGTCAGGTGCCGATAAGATCAATCGGTTGTCGCAATACACAGGGCTGATTATTCCGCTTGCCCAAACGAAGGGGCAATCGGGGCGCAAAAATACCGCGCCTATTTTTAGCAAATCCTGCGCTATAACGGAGGTTGTTATTTTGTTTTCTTCCATTTTTACTCCTAAGTTCAAATCGTCTTTTTTTTGGTTTTAATAAATATATTTGCTTTCATTTTTCTCACTTTAAGCATTTAGCGCTGCAACAAATGTCGAGCAAGGATAAAGATTATAATTAACCTTTTATGTTAAAAATTCCGACAGACAGCGGTGGTAAGCGGCAACAGGGTCAGCAGCTAACGTTATAGAGCGACCGACTACTATATAGTCACTGCCGTTAAGCTTTGCGTAGGTTGGGGAGGCGATTCGCTTTTGGTCAGCTTTTGTACTGTCGTCAAAACGAATCCCCGGCGTGACTGTAATAAAATCCTCACCGCATACGCTTTTTACTTTTGCCGCTTCGTAAGGACTGCATACAATGCCTTCTAACCCGCTGTTTTTGGCGTTTAAAGCATAAGAAAGGACAGTATCCATAATAGGTTTATCTATTAATAATTCCTTTTGCATAGTTTCTTCGTCGGTACTGGTCAGTTGCGTAATTGCCAAAAGCTTCGTTTTGCGTGCGCCGTTGGTTTTTGTAAGCCCTTCTAAAGCATAATGCATCATATTACTTGTACCTGCTGCGTGTACGTCAGTAAATTCCACATCAAAGTCACTTATAACAGCCATTGCTTTTTTTACTGTATTGGGGATATCGTGGCATTTTAAATCCAAAAATATTTTGCATCCCAATTTTTTTAGATGTGTAATAATGCTTTTACCTTCGGCATAAAAAAGCTCCATACCAACTTTCACAAAAGGTGGTTTTTTGAAGTTGCCTAAAAATGCATCCACTTGTGCTACATTATCAAAATCTAATGCTATTATAACATCTTTTCCCATATTTTCTCCTTTATCTTGCGCTACCTACTATCTCGCTCAATGTTTTTATACCTAATTTTTTACATAAAATAGGCAGTTTCTCAATAATTTTTTTGCAGGCAAATGGGTCTATCAAATTTGCTGTGCCTACTTGCACAGCAGTTGCTCCTGCTATCATCATTTCTAAAACGTCGGCAGCGGTAGATATACCACCCATACCTATTATTGGGATTTTAACGCTGTTGTACACTTCGTTTACCATTCGTACCGCCACAGGGAAAATCCCTTTTCCGCTGTACCCTCCGTATTTGTTTGCCAAAATAAACTTGCGTGTATTTATATCAATGCGCGCGCCTAACAGAGTATTTATTAAACTTAATCCGTCTGCGCCAGCTTCCTCGCTGGCTTTTGCCAAAGGCTTAATATCCGTTACATTGGGACTGAGTTTAACATACAAAGGCTTTTTTATTGCTTTTTTTACAGCATTAACAAGTTTAAAAAGCACAGTCGTTTGCGTGCCAAAGCTTATGCCCCCTTGCTTGACGTTGGGACAGCTCACGTTTAGTTCAATTAGTCCCACGGCAGGGCTTTCGTCCGCTATAATAGCGTTTTTAATATATTCTTCCGCAGAAAAACCGCACACGTTTGCAATCACAGGCTTGTTAAAATAATTTTTGATTGCTAAAAATTCATGCTCTGCTATATGTTTTGCTCCGTTATTTGTCAAACCTATGCTATTTAACATACCTGCCTTGCATTCCGCTATGCGAGGTTGAGGATTTCCTAACCGAGGGGAATATGTCATGCCTTTAGTGCAAAAGCTACCCAAAATATTTATATCAAATAAGGAAGAAAATTCCTTGCCAAAACCGAAAGTGCCGCTTGCGGCGATTACCGGATTAGTAAGTATTAAGCCGCTAAGGTTAGTGGATAAATTCACCATATTATTTGCTCCTTAGTAAATACAGGCCCGTCGGCGCATACTCTTAAAAAACCTTGTGTTGTCTGTATTGTACACCCCTGACAAACACCAAAACCGCAAGCCATCCTTGCTTCAAAACTAAACTGACCGCCATTGCTCACCTTATACACTGCCTTTAACATAGGCATAGGTCCGCATGCAAAGACGTATTTGTCTTTATTGTCGACGGCTGTTACAAATCCTTTCATCCCATAACTGCCATCCGCAGTTGTTACAACAGTATTTATGCCTAAGGCATTAAAGTCGTTGAGTAAAATAATTTCCTTATCGCTGTTAAAGCCTAAAATCACGTCAAAATTAATATTTTGTCCTTTTAAGTGTTTAGCAAGGCAGTATAGCGGCGGCACTCCTAACCCGCCCCCCACCAGCGAAATTTTTGTATTAGCAGGTATTTTTGTAGAATCAAAACCGTTGCCTAAACCAGTAAGCACGTCTAAACGTTGTCCATTAGGCAGATTGCTCAAGGCGAGAGTGCCTTCTCCTATTGTTTTATATACAATTGTGATACTGTTTTTATCAAAGTCGCAAATAGATATAGGTCGTCGTAATGTAAATCCCTCAATCTTTATATCAATAAACTGTCCTGCTTTTAGTGTGCCTACGTCGCCTTCTAAAATTGTTTTAAAAACGTCATCGGTTAACTTTAGCGTTGATTTAATTGTTAGTAATGTTTTTTTCATATTTTTTTAATCTAAACAAGTGGTAATTTGTACCTTTTGCTTTTTTTTAATAATGCTTCTTTTAATGGTAATGTTCTTTAATCGGCGTCAATAGTGGAGATGCCAAAAGTCACCTCTTCTAAAACATCCAATAGAGCTTTTACCGTGTCTAAGCTGCTAAAAAGTGTTACGTTGTTTTCCACAGCGCAACGACGTATTTCGTATCCGTCTTTGCTGTTGTTTTCCTTATCTATATCGCTTGTATTAATGACGTAAGTTACGTGACCTTTGCGGATACTCTCTAAAATTTCCTCACTGCCTTCGCTTAGCTTGCGTTTAGAACGTGTTTTAATCCCGTGCGACTTCAAGAATTCCGCTGTGCCTTTTGTAGCCTCTAAATTGAATCCCAACTGATAAAAGCGTTTTATTAGCGGCAACGCATCTAATTTATCTTTTTCCGCTATTGTGACAAAAACAGTGCCGTATGTCGCCATATTTGTTCCGCTTGCCTTTAACGCCTTGTATAAAGCACGGGTCATTTTTGCGTCATAACCTATTGCTTCGCCCGTTGATTTCATTTCGGGAGAGAGATAAACTTCCATACCCGAAATTTTACTAAAACTAAAAGTAGGCGCAAAAATGACCCGTGCTTTAT
>CALLXO010000183.1 GCA_937875645.1 uncultured Clostridia bacterium | reverse complement strand
CGCTTTAAAATCAATGCCATTGTGCACACTGTATTCGTTTAGCGTTTGCTTAAAGACAAGCACAAATTCGCTGTCTCTTGAATAATCCATACCCAAAGTATACTTCGCTACCGGCGAAATGTATTTTTTTGCTTGCTGTTGATTGGGAGGGAGTATAGGGTCAAAAATGCCGGTGTCTATCCCTCCGGTCATATCAGAAGGCACCGTCTTGTTTCCGTTGATTATCATAACAATGGCGCATACGGCTATTGCGCATGTTATTATTATAACCAATGCCAGGTTCTGTTTTAAAAAGCGTGCAAATGAATTTGGTTTTTTAGATTTTTCCATAGTTAATTCCTCCATTGTCATAAAAATTTTTACCCTAAATGCATTTTTTAAACCATAAATATTTAAAAAGCGCCCACTATTATTGGACTACCTACTTTTATCTCGTTAGCATAAGCGACAATTTGAACGTTAACAAGAAAATTATCAATTGTTATGCCTCCTTTTATTAAAGATGAATAACCGTAGATACATACTGCTTCTACTAAATCTTCTTGCAATTTTACCTCTAATCGCAACAATTGTATAATTTCTGCTGCGGTAGCTTTAAGCGAAACAGTTACCGCACTATAATCTTTGGGTAAATTATGTAAAGAAGAATTATCGCAATATACAATCATACCTTCTCCCAAATTTTCGTAAGGAAAAGTGGTATCGAAGCTATATCTGTAATAAATCTCGTTTTCGCCCTTAATAATATTGTTAAGTTGTTTTGGACTGACGCATAACAAGCCGAGTAAAATCATATACGCCGCAAAAAAAATCAGCCAACTATTTTTCATAAGGTAATTGTTGACAAAAAAGTAAAAATTAAACAAAAAAAAGGGGCTGCTTGTTAGCTAACCCCAAATAGACAAATTATTATTCAAATAAAGTGGATATGCTTGCGTAGGAATATATGCGTGCAATTGCTTCAGCAAATATGTCGGCAACAGTAACTTCCTCTATCTTGTCGCACTTCTTTTCGGCTGGTTGCTCAATAGTATTAAGTATAACTACCTTTTTGATTACGCTATTACTTAATCTTTCGATTGCGGGTCCGCTTAAAACGCCGTGTGAACAGCAGGCATAAACTTCCTTTGCGCCGTTTGCTTTTAGTGCGGCGGCACCTTGTGTTATTGTGCCTGCGGTATCTATCATATCATCTAACATCAAACAAACTTTACCTTCCACGTCACCGATAATATTCATAACTTCCATAACGTTAGCTTTGGGGCGGCGTTTGTCAATAATTGCTAAAGGTGCATTAAATTTTGCCGCCATGGCGCGGCTGCGTGCCACACTGCCAACATCCGGACTCACTATTACTAAATCATCATTTTTGAATCCGTTTTTAATAAAGTATTTTGTTAATACCGGCATGCCAAACAAATTATCAACAGGAATATCAAAAAACCCTTGTATCTGAGTGCTATGTAAATCCATCGTCAACATTCTGTCTGCACCTGCCGCTTCAATCAAATTTGCCACTAATTTGGCTGTAATTGGGTCACGCGCGCGGGCTTTTCGGTCTTGACGAGCATAGCCAAAATAAGGCATTACTACTGTAAGTCTGTTGCAGCTTGCACGCTTTAGTGCATCAATCATAACAAGCAATTCCATCAAGTTTTCGTTTACAGGGGTGCTGGTGGACTGTATCACAAAAACATCGCATCCGCGTACCGTTTCTCTAATATTTACGCATACTTCTCCGTCAGAAAAACGCGTTACTTCGCATTCGCCTAAGGGCATTTCCAATTTGTCTGCAATTGCTTTTGCGAGCTGCGGACAAGCGTTGCCGCAAAAGAGTTTTACTGTGCCGTGAGTCATATTTATCATTATTCTACCTCGGTAAAAGTCGTTAATTTAATAATAGTGTTTTGCAAATAATAAGTCAAGCAAAAGTTGCTTTGGCTCAACGGTTTTTGTAATGGTAGATTAATTTGTTTTTTAATAGGACTATTAAAATTTAAATACATAAGAACTCAACATTAAGAACTTATCCCAAAACGATTAGGGCATTGCTCTAAAACTTCGCAAGGGGCAACATCATAAATAATGTCATCTTTACCGTCATCCAACCTTATGCAATCGGCAAACATACAATTTGCTTTTCCGCAAGGCAATTGTTTATTGATTTTTATCATATTTCCTCTTTTGTAGTATCGGCGTCTGAGATTTTTTTATACATATCTATTCAATGTAAGCGTTACTTGACAAAAGACACCTTTTAAGATAAAATAACTACGAGGTAAAAGTATGAAAGTGATATTACTTGCCGACGTAAAAGGTCAGGGCAAAAAGAATGATATTATTAATGTAAGCGACGGTTATGCAAACAACTTTTTGATTAAAAAAGGTCTTGCTACACCTGCAACAGCTCAAGCGGTAAAACAAGCGGAAGCAGTTAAGCAACAAATAGCTAAGGAAATTGAGGAGCAAAAACAAAAAGCGCTTTCTGACGCTAAAAAACTAAGCAGCGCAGCCGTCACCGTGCCTGCTAACCATGGCGAAAAGGGACGTATTTTTGGCAGTATAACCAGCAAGGAAATTGCTGAGGAATTGCTAAAACAAGGATACAACGTAGACAAAAAAAACATAGTGCTTAAGGAACCTATTAAGCAGACAGGCACATATAAAATTACCGTCAAACTTTTCCCCGAAATTAGCGCAGAAGTGACAGTAAATATTGTGTAAAGTAATAAAATTAACTAAAAACGCAAAATGCCGTTAAATTAACGGCATTTTTTTATTGGATTTTTAGCCGTATTTTTTGTTGTTTCTTCCTGAGCCAATGAGTAGTCTAACGCAATTGTTAATCTGCCCAACACATAAAAAATCATAAACAAAAATATATATACAAAAACTAATACTACATAAGGACTAAGTCCTTTTTGGCAAACTTCAAGTCGCAAAATAAAGAGAGGCTCTAAAAAGGGATAGGGGTAATAAAGTTTTGTGCCGTCAGAAAGTATCTTAAAAGGACCGCAAAAAAACGCTCTAAAAACTAAACTTGCTCCGTACAAGAGGGGATAAATTAGCCAAAAAAAAGCGCATTTTTTATTTAAACCGCCATGTGGGCAAAACATTACCCAGTCGATAATTGCCATAAATGGCATAAGCGCATGTACCAAAAAATTATTTACAAAATAAAGTGGGGTAAGGTGTATCTCTAAGTTGTTGCCCAGTACTGCCATAGGAGCGACAACAAGCCAAAATACTAAAAAAGTAATAAAGATATATAGTGTTATCGCTGTTACTGTACTGTGATTGTTATTAAGCGATTTATCAATTCTCTTGTGTTTTATGTAATATATATTTTTTGCCGTCAAAACAGCGAAATTTATTGTCACAAATAAATTTGTTTGAAAGGTAAAATAAAACAACTGCAAACTCGAATCGCCGTAAAAAGATGCGTTTATTAAATTTATTGTCAGAGCAATTATCCCCAAAAACAATGCGCTAAACCGCCATATAATTTGTATGCTGTTTTTTTGCAATATGCCTTACCTCATTTTATTATATAAGCGGAATTATAAAATATCAGCATTATTGCAAAAAGAGTGGCGGATATAAATAATTTGCTGTTTTTTTGCGATACTAACAAAAAAACATTAAGGGGGAAATATGACTTTTGATACTTCAAAAAATTTAATTAGAAGCGCCGCCATAATAGGTATTATCATTTCGGTAATAGTATTGATTGATAAAACCATAAATCTTATATTTGTAGCGGGCAGCAACAGAGTCTTTTTAATGCTATTTTTAGTGTTAGGTTTTGCACTTTATATCTGGGTGCTGGTTAATTCTATTTCGTTAATAAAAGCAATAAACAAACCGCTAAACAACTATTCGGAAAATGACTACGTAAGAATTCCACGTTTAATCAGTACAACGGCAATATTATATTTGGTTACTGCGGCTATTATTTTAACCGGGTTTTTAATGAGCTTTGGACTTGCATACGAGGCAGGCCGAACGTTTTTTCTGCTGTTGAACGTACTAATGGTCATTGCTTTGGTTATAGCTGGAATTTTAGCCATTGCAGGCAGAAACATTTATGATGACGAGATAAGCCGTCAGCATTTAAAAAGAGCAAAGAAAAAGATATAATGAACTTTTTTGGACAGTCAATTTTGACTGTCTTTTTTATTGTGATTTTGTTTTGCATGTGCTAAAATTACCTTATGAAAATATGCGGACTGGAAAAATCTTCTTTAGTAGACTATGACGGAAAAATTGCCGCCGTAGTATTTACACCGGGTTGTAATTTTTCCTGTCCTTTTTGCCAAAATTCTACCTTGATAAAAGATGAAAACATAACGCTTTTAGAGGAAAAAGAAGTATTTGATTACCTGTTAAAACGGAAAAACGTTATTGACGCCGTGGTAATAAGCGGCGGCGAGCCTACTTTACAACCTGATTTGACGCAATTTATAAAAAAAGTAAAAAGTTTAAATTATTTGGTTAAGCTGGACACAAACGGCAGTAATTTTAAGCTGTTAAAAAATCTTGCAGAAAATAAGCTGATTGATTATGTAGCTATGGATATCAAAAACAGTTTAAATAGTTACGAAAAAACAGTTTCGGCAAAAATTAATATTGACGAAATCAAAAAAAGCGTGTCTTTTCTTTTAACGGACCAAATAGATTATGAGTTTAGAACAACGCTGGTAAGGGAATTGCATAACAAAAAAGATATAATCGAAATGGCAAATTGGCTATCAGGCGCAAAGCGGCTGTATTTACAAAAATTTAAGGATAGCGGTAATTGTTTTTTAAAAGGACTTAACGCTGTAGATGAATCAACGGCTTTTCAATATCAAAAGATATTAAAAAGCACCGTGCAAAACGTATATTTACGTGGTTATTAAAACGCCTGTTAGTTAAATTAACAGACGTTTTTTTGAGTAAAAAATTATTAATATTTACACTTCCTTTAGTGACCCTTCAAAATCCACCCTCTCTACCTGTTGCCATTTGCTGACGTCTACAAACAATCCCCTTACAAATGCGACTGCATAAATAATAAAAAAGAAGGGATTTAAAAAGGTAATTATAAAGGTTTCCACAAAAGAGAGTTTTAGGTTTTTACCGTCGGCAATTAATACAATTGCCGTATATAACACCATGGGAACATACAAAATCAACAGAGCCAACAACAAACCGTTAAGGGCAATTTGCCAATTTCCCCCTTTAATTAGCAAAATAGTCAAAAAGGTGGCGTTTGTTAGGGCATTTAAAACGCCTACAACAAGAAAGGCTAAAAAGGGCCACAGTCCATACAAAAAGTCAAAGTTTTTGACTTTTATTTTATCGCCGCACCATGTATCTTTTTCTATCTTAGAGCGGTACAGTTTGTTTGTCTGCTGATAGCCGTTTAACCAGCGCATCAAGCGGTTGCAGGTGACTTTAAAAGTAGTCGCTTCCTCCGTGTAATTTTGCGCATGGCGGTAGTACATTGTGGAATATCCTTTTAATATGCTGTCTGCAGTAAGCTCAAAATCCTCCGTCATTGTGCGGTAAGGCCAGCCTTTTAAGTCTTTAATTACCTCTTTAGTAACAGTTAAGCCCGTCCCGCAAAGAGAACAAGCGATGTCGTGTTTAGAACGGAATGCATTGCCAAAGTCATCAACGTAAGTATAAGACAAACCGCTGCAAGTACTAAAAAAGGTATTGGCTTTTGGCGATTTGCTCAGTCTGTTTTTGATAAGTTTTTTAGATACAATTATTTGCTTGCCGCTCTTTAGCGCATTATTCATTTCCTCAACAAAGTCCGCTTTAAGGATATTGTCTGCGTCTATGATAATATAAGCGTCATAATAATCAGGGTTAGCTTTAAGTATCTTTTTAAGACAACTGTCTAATGCTTCGCCTTTGCATGTTTGTTCCATCTCTATGTGTAAATATGTGTTTTTGTAATTTTTTACAATTTCTACCGTGGGGTCAGCGGAATCGCTCACAATCACGAAAGTATCAAAAAACTTTTCATCATACGTCTGTTTGGCTATGCTTTCCATTAATGAGCCCACAACTGCGCTGTCATAACGCGCAGGAATAATCAATGCAATACGGTTTTTTTTGCTACTTACCAAGCGTTGTTGTTTTTTAAAAGCATAAACCCAATAATAAATGCGTGGCAAGTAAATTATAAGCAGTCCTAAACAAGTCCACAAAAATATATTGTTAAAAGACTCTAAAAAATTTTCCATCTCTTCTCCTTTGTCTGATTATTCTAATGTCAAAATTGTTTCGAGAGTGTCTATTTCCTCTGGGTGCTTAATAATGACAGCGTTGCCGCCAATTTCCAACATGGGCTGAGCGTCCACCTTATACCTGTCCCCCACCACAAGCAAATTTTTTGTATTGATATTAAGTTTTTTTGCAATGGTTAAATATATGTTTTTTTTGTCCATATAGTTTCCTATCTGCGACTTTTGCGGAGCGTAAATATCGTCAAAAATTGACAAGTCAATATTCAGTTTGACGGCTTTTTTGAGGACATTTTCCTTAACTTCATTACTTGCAATAAACAATGGATAGGTTTTTTTGAGTCGTTTTAATGTTGCTAATGAAACCGTATGAGCGTTTTCGTAATCAATTTCAAAAAAGTTATCCATACGGTACTCGTCCCACTGCTGTTTTGTTATGCCAAAATGCTCACAGCTTGCCCTAAAGGAAGGGGATGCTTTATTGCTTTCGGTAAAGCCTAATTTCTCCATTAATGCTTTACTGGCGCTTTCGCTATGTCCTCCCAACGTCATAACGGTGTTTTTTATGTATTGAATATATAGTTTGCGCGTATTAGGGCTAACATACAACGTTTCGTCGAAATCAAACACAATAGCTCTTATTTTGCGACCTTTTGCATTAAAATATTGCTCCATAAAAATATTTTACCACAACATCGTCAAAATGCAAGCAAAAGCGAACTGCTTTTTTTAATAACGGGTTTACAAAGAAGCATTAATGTGCTATATTTGTCAAAAGGGGAAAAGTAAGATGAAATCGTACAAAAATTACCGAATAAAGGCAACGAGTACTTTGGATATTGTCAAAGGACTTATCTCCCGCAACGGTGAAAAAAAACAGATACGTGATTATAGCGATATACAGGTAGTTGTTTTGGTGGGCGAAATGGGTGCAAGTCTGTCCCCTGTCAGTTGCATTCAACCGGTTTGTCTTTTAAGCGTAAACAATCGACCTGCTTTGTTTAACATTATTACAAAACTTGTAAAGCAAAAGCTTAAAAACATTACTTTTATAGTTAACCGTTTTGATATTAAGATAATACAGGATTTTATAGATAAAACCTACAGCGGTCTAAATATCGCTTATATTGTCGAAAATAACGCTGACGAAACATTAAAAGCGTTGCAACGCTATAATACTATTTTGGAAAAATCAACCTTGATGATATCCGGCAGTGTTTCTTGCGATTTGGACTTTGATTATACCCACAGCTTTATTGGGTGCGTAAACAGCGAAGAAGGCACCAGCCCTCTTTTGATAAACGAAGACGGCACGTTAAAACGCATTTATCCCGAGGAAGAAAAACAGAAAGAAAAATCTTTTGGCGGAGTATGCTTTTTTAAAGACATAGTAATTTTAAAATACGCTTTAGCAAAAAGCCTGCTGCTTCCGGGCAAAGGCAAATGGAGTTTTTGGCGGCTTATAAATCACTACAACAGCAGTATTAAACTTAAATGTGTCCCTTTAACCAACTGGTATGATGCCAAAGACCTCGAAAGTTATGTTAAAGCTATGCGGCAAAACATAAACGGACGCTGCTTTAACAGTTTTAATATGGACGATTTTGGAGTGATAACAAAACGCAGCACGGAAAAAAAGCTATTAACCGAGATGCATTGGTTGGAGCAAATTGCCAAAACGCCGCTGGCTCATTTTTGTCCTCATTATTTAGGGCGTGCCGAAGGCGAAGGCTATGGTTATAAAATGGAGTATTTAGAGTATCTTAGCCTTGCGGAATACTTTACTTATTACGATATTTCTAACGAGTCATGGCGTTATATTTTTGAAAACTTATTGACTTGTGCAAAAAAAATATGGGATTACGAAAAACCGAAAGATTTTGATATTATAAAACGTTCTGCCCAAATTTACGAAACAAAAACTGACCAACGCACCGCCAATTGGGAGCGACAGGACTTGTTAAGCCTAAAATCAGTTTGCGTAAACGGAAATCTGTTGTTTGGTTACAACGAATGCCGCACTCTCCTTGCTGACCGGATAAAACAATTATCGGAAAGCAGTGCCGATTATTGCGGTGTTTTGCATGGCGACATGTGTTTTGGTAATATATTGTACGCACCCAAAAGCTGCACCTTTAAATTTATTGACCCGAGGGGAGACTTTGGCGGCGAAACAATTTACGGTGATGTGCGTTATGATGCGGCAAAAATGCGCCATAATTATCACGGTCTTTTTGATTATATCACCAACGATTTATTTGACATAGTTCAATCGGGAATAGCGACTTTTAAGTACAGTTTTTATTCCTCACACTTGCCCGATTATCGCACCTTTGACAATTTGCTTGTCAAACACGGCTTTGATATTGACGACATCGAATTGATAGAAGGACTGCTGTTTATAAGTATGATACCATTACACAGCGATAATAAGCAACGACAAATGATGTTTTTTTTGACGGCATTGGAGTGTCTAAACAATCAAATCAAAAAAAATAGCGGCAATATAAAATGCGAGGGTTTTTCCTTTAAAAAATAATTTTCCGCCTAAATTCAAAACGGCGACACACAATAAAAATATGAAAAACAAACAAATTAATTTTCAAACGGTAGTATTGATGGCAGGCAAGTCAACTCGGCTTATGCCTATTTCCTTTGCTTTGCCAAAAGGCTTAATTAGCTTATTTAACAAGCCTGCCTCTTTTAATTTGCTTACTGGACTAATAAACAAGGGATGTAGCGAAATATCCTTTGTAGCTAACGCCTCCAATAAGTCCTTAATAGAAGATTTTGCAAAAAAAGCTTATAACAATATAAAGGTGAATGTTGAAGTGCAGACTGTTGCAGACGGACCGCTAACGGCTTTTTGTGCAGCTTTAAAAAATATCAATTTGCCTACCCTTTTGCTGTTAGGCGACACCGACTGCGATTTTGATTTTTGCCCTGACGATTTTTTGACTGATTGGTTAGGGGTAAGCAAAGTGGACCCAAATACCGCTCACCGCTGGTGTATGGCACAAACAGACGAAAAAGGAATAATAACTTCCCTTGTTGACAAACCTAAAACAGCCGAAAACACAGACCTTGCATTGATGGGGTTATACTTTTTTGCTCAGCCGCATTTACTTAAAACTGCTTTAAATAATACATATGACAAGATTAAAGGCGAATACCAACTTTCCTCTGCTATAAATTTTTACGCTAATTTCCGCCCTTTTAAAGCAAAAATAATAAAGGGGTGGCGAGACAGTGGCGCATTAAATACTTTTGCGCTTGCAAAATCTCAGTTTAAAACGCAGCGTTATTTTAGTGTAACAAGAGAAGATAATGCGGTAATTAAAAAAGGCAAAACAGATTGTGTTATAAATTGGCTAAATGCTGTGACTAAAACTCAAGCGGCGCAATTGATACCTTCGCTTTATAATTCTTCCTCCGATAGTTTGTGTGAGGAGTTTTTGCCGCAAAAAACGCTGTCGGAGATAGTAAATTATTTCCCCCTGCCACCTGATAACTTGCGTTTTATTTACTCTAAACTTGTAATATACCTTAATAAACTTAACTCCGCTCATTTGCAATTATCAGATATTCCTTTTAGCGAATTTTCCTTTGACGAAGGTATTTTTAAACA
>CALLXO010000182.1 GCA_937875645.1 uncultured Clostridia bacterium | reverse complement strand
AAGATAGCATTATTACCGACAATCAAAAGGAATATACTGATGCGTTTTTTGCTATTTTAGGCAAGGGGGACGCAAACAGCCAAAAAAATCAGATAATTTCTTATCAGAATTATTTTGAAAGGCAATTGGAACAAGCAAAGGAACAAAGCATAAAAAAGGGAAGTATGTATGCAAAACTTGGTACGCTTACAGGCATTTTTTTAAGCGTCTTAGTAATATAGGGGCATTATGTTAGATATCGGCATTATCTTTAAAATAGCTGCCATTGGCATTTTGACGGCGATAATCAGTATACTTTTAAAAAAGTCTGACAAAGACGACATAGCGACACTTGTCACTATTGCGGGACTTATTTTGGTGCTTTTTATAGTTATTGATATGATTGTGCAGCTGTTTAACATGATAAAAGATTTGTTCGAATTAGGTTTGCCGTTATGGATTTGTTAAAGGTGGTGGCAGTAGGTGTCACTGCTACAATTGCGATAATTATATTAAAGCCTATAAAACCCGAAGTGTCGCTTTTGTTAGGCATCGGTGCGGCTATATTAATATCTTTAATGGTAGCCGATGACCTTTTTGAAGTAATATACAGTTTTTATTCCATTGCGGAAGCGACAGCAATTGACAAAAGTATTTTTAACAACATCTTGAAGATTATCGGCATAGGGTATCTCACGGAATTTGCAAACAATATTTGTATCGATTCGGACAGCAAAAGCGTAGGAGCAAAAATAGTATTTGCCGGTAAAATTGCAATCATGGTGTTGGCTTTGCCTATCATTAAGTCGCTTGTCGGTATTATTGTGGAGATATTGCCGTGAAAAAACGTTTTGCTTTGAGTTTTATAATATTCTTTTGTCTGGTTGTCTTTTTTAGCTGGACAACCCCAGTCTATGCCGAAGATGACGTTTACGATAACCTTAACGACACCGTTGAAAATCAGCTAAACTCAATTGATTGGGAAGGATTGCAGGCGTTTTTAGAGGAGTATGGAGAGGACGAGTATAATCTGCTTAACGGCAGTGTTTTAGACAAAATAAAACAGATTTTAAGCGGCGAACTAACTGCCGATGCTTCTACTTTCTTGCAATTTGTGTTTTCGGCATTGTTTTCACGACTAAAAAGC
>CALLXO010000181.1 GCA_937875645.1 uncultured Clostridia bacterium | reverse complement strand
CCCTAATCAAAAATCTTTATTTTTAAATCTGCCCGCCTCGTTTCGGTGTATTGAGCATATTTGCATACAGAGAAACTGGGCAAATACATAAGCCACCACAGGTAAAACAGAAACCGCGCTACAATCAATACCACGTTTTCGTACATTTCGGGCAGCCAAAGTTGAGCAGGCAAAAGACGACATAAAAACAACAACGCTTGTGTAATAATTACCGTTGTCAAAATGCGAATTACCGAATCGAAAAAGTGTGTGCCTGTCAGTTGTAACGAATAACTTGCTGCAAAACTAAAACGGTAACCGTCAAAATACATACTGGGCGGTGTCAAAATTAGCATACTGAAAAAAACAAAATACGCCGTATAAAAAATAAGCGTAACAAAAAGAGACAAGACAAAAAACACCCATCCCTGCGCAATAATACTTACTAATATAATTGCGCCGCTTAGAAGCATTGTCCATATTTGATACAAAACGAACATCAACAACAAATAGGGAATAACAAATAAGAAACTTTCATCAATGTTTCTGAAAAAGTTGCCGTATCTGCGTGTCCCCAACTTTATGTGACGTTCCACAAACGAGAAAGACAAGCACAGTCCGATAATCACTACTACATATGTAAGTAGCCAAAACCATATTACGTTGATGCCAAATACTGCGTTGCTTTTTATGTTAATAAGAGAAAAATAACTGTATAAATCTGCATAAAAATTTTCGAAGCTTATTTGTCCGCCGCTTTTTATTGTGGAAGCTATCTCTATAAACAATGTGGCAGGGCCTTTTTCGCTCTGAAAAAGAGCCAGCATAAGCGCAGGCAAAACTGCAAAGGGCAAAATAAAAATGAAGTTTTTAAATACGTAATTAGTAGCGGATTTTGATTGTAATCTCATTATATCCTCCTGTTAGGGCACAAATTCTACCATAATTTGATTAGAAATGTATATATCCTGTTGCGGTATAAAAATGCGTCCCTCTTTATATTTCAACAAACCTTTTTTACTCAAAGTTTGAAATTGGTTGTTGTACACGTCAAAAAAGCTACCACCAAAACTGTTTAAAAAGTCCTTTTCGGCAAAACCTTCCTTTTTGCGTAAAGCAAGTATTACAAATTCGAAGTATGCCTCCTTTCCTTTTATTTTTGTTACCTTTTCTGACGGCAATCTGTTTGCGTTAATTTCATAAATATATTTGCTCAGACTCTTTGTATTTTCATAGCGTTTACCGTCATAAAAACTGTGCGCGGCTAAACCTAAACCTAAATATTCGCCCCTATTCCAATAATTAAGGTTGTGTTTGCAACTGTAACCGCTTTTGGCAAAATTACTAATTTCGTAACGATCAAAACCGTTTTTCAATAAAATTTTGCTTGCAAAATCGTACATATCCGCTGTAAATTCGTCATCAGGTAAAACTATTTCGCCTCTTTTTACTTGATTATACAGCGGCGTGCCTCTTTCTAAAATTAAGCCATAGAGGGAAATATGATTAGCTTTTGAGATTAATGCCAAATTTAAAGTATCCCGCACTTCTGCTCGTGTCATGTGGGGTAAACCCAACAAAATATCGACATTAAAATTAACAAATCTTTTGCTAATAATTTTTACCGCTTTGATAAAATCAATATGGGTATGCGGACGGTTAATTTTTTTTAAGGTAGTGTCATAAGCACTTTGCAACCCTAAGCTTATGC
>CALLXO010000180.1 GCA_937875645.1 uncultured Clostridia bacterium | reverse complement strand
CTAACAAAAGAATAATTATGTGATATAATAAAAGCACAAAAGGAGAGTATATGCAGTATTTAAAAACAGAAGTAAGACAACGTATTTTGACAGCAGCGGAGCAGGAATTTAAACAACATGGCTATATGGATGCATCAATACGTACTATCGCCGATTCGGCAGGTATTTCTCTGGGTAACATTTACCGTTATTTCAACAATAAGGAAGCACTATTTTGCGCCGTTATTGAACCACTTATGTCGGAAATTGCCGCAAAAATAGAGGAAGCTTTTGTTGTAACAGACGATACAAAAATAGTAGCAGATACAGTAGTTGATTTTTTATGGGCAAACGCCGACAAGCTGGCAATTATTTTGCAAGGCAACAATTACAATTTTGACAGTTTTAAAAGGATGCTTAATGACCTTGCGGAACGCACTATCGAAAAGCTTTTTGCTACTTTCCCTTTAATGCAGTCAAAAATCAAAAATCCTGACTTTACATATGTAATTTCTTCCAGCTTTCTACATGCGTTAAATTTGGTGGCTTTTCATAAGGGGGACAAAGAAGAGCAAAAGCGTAACGTTAAGGAGCTTGTCACCTTCTTTTTTGAAGACCCCGACCAACGGTTTAAAGATTATTAATAAAAAATACTCAATTTGATGTCAAGCGAATTATCAAAATACGCTTGGCATTTTTTTATGGGTTGCTAGTTAAAAATGAATAAAACATGTCGTATTTTAGCACACTAACAAAAAAATAGAAGGGGTATATTGTATGAAGGATTTTGAAGAAAACGGTGTCGAAAATAACGAAGATTCAAATCAAAATTGGAATGCCGCTTTTTCCGAAACAGGCAGTCCTACGCCTAATATGGGGCCGCATCTTCCTTACGGCAACGAAACCACACGTAAATCAAGCAATGCAGGCATTTGGTTGTTAACTTTCCTTATTTTAGGTGTTTTTGTTTTTTTGATAATTTGGGCAGGTAACAGCGGTGATGCGACAGTTTACGGCTCAGTAAAGGGAGAGGAGAGTTACAGATACGGGAATAGCAACGAACTTAAACTCTCGGTAGACAACGAATACGCCGCACACGGGCGAGAAGTCGTCTGGTACGTAGACGGTCAAGAGGTTCAACGTGAAAAATACGGCAGTCAAAACGCAATACATTTTAATATGTCAGATTACGGAGTAGGACCTCACGAAGTAATGGTAAAGGTAGGCGAAAACGAGATAGGCAAAATAAATATTTCGGTGGAAAAACCGCTGCTTTCTGTCACCGCCCCCACGCACGAAATTTATTATGGCGACGAATTGCCAAAATTTAACGCTCAAGCGGCAGGCTGGGTAGATGATGATACGCCCCAAAGTTTAGGCTTTGACGGTTCTATTGATTTCAATCGCACCGGCAGTTTGGCTGTAGGCGAATATCCGCTTGAGTG
>CALLXO010000179.1 GCA_937875645.1 uncultured Clostridia bacterium | reverse complement strand
AAAGTATGTATTTATTGCCTGCTTTTCTTGCAAGAGTATCAATGGCCGGTTTTGTGATCATATTCATTCTCCTTTATTATTTTGTAAACCTTCTCTACTGCGAGGTTAATGTCATCATTGAGTACGGTGTAATCGTATACTTCTATTAAATTTATTTCCTTTTCCACACGGGCAAGTCTTTCCTCAATATCGGCATCGCTTTCGGTGTTGCGAGCACGCAAACGCCGCCTTAATTCTGCAATATTGGGGGGCATAACAAAGATGAGCACACTTTGCGGATAATTCTTTTTTACTTTTAATGCGCCCTCCACGTCAATTTCTAACAAAACATTTTTGCCTTTTGCTAAATTTTCCTCAACAAAGTGTTTTGGAGTGCCATAATAATTTTCGAAATGAAGGTCATATTCGAGAAATTCACTCTCCGACACCTTTTGTAAAAAACTTTGTTTGGAAATAAAAAAGTAATGGACGCCATCTACTTCACCTTTTCGGGGGAGGCGTGTTGTTGCAGAAATGGAACGTACTAATTGCGGCAGTTTTGGTATAAGATGCTTGACAATCGTACCTTTGCCCGTACCACTCGGACCGCTTAAAATGTATAATTTGCCTGTTTTATTTTTCATAGTTATTCGATATTCTGTACTTGCTCACGTACCTTTTCCACTTCGTTTTTTAGCTCCAAAGCTAAATTAGTAAGCTGCAAATTATTCGATTTTGAGCAGATGGTATTTGCTTCCCTATTAAACTCCTGAACCAAAAAATCCAATTTTCGCCCTGCTTGCTCGAAAGCATTCATAATGGAGCGCATTTGGCTAATATGGCTATATAATCGGGCTATTTCCTCGTCTATATTTGCTTTGTCGGCAAAAAAAGCCACCTCGTTTGCTAATTTGGCTTCGTCAAGACTTACAGAGTCAAGCGCTTCCTTTATCCTTTCGCTTAGTTTAAATCGAAAATCACTTACCACAACAGGCGCAATGCTATTTATCTGATTTACTAGCTTTTCGATATTGTCCAAAAGTAAAATTAATGTTTTTTTGATTTTTTCGCCTTCTGTTTCGCGCATGTTGTTTAAATGAATAACAGCCAAAGATGTTGCAGAAGAGATAAGATTTTTTAATATCTCAGGATTTTCCTCTTCTTGCTCAATGCAAACAATATCATTGGTTTTGAGCAAACTGTTAAGCTGAAAATCGTTTTTAAGGTCAAACTCACGCTGCAATGCTTCCGCTGCGCTTAATAAACCTTTTGCCAATCCTCTGTCTATGCTTACCTTTTTGGGGCGGTCGGTATTGTCACAATAATTAACAAATACGTCGATGTGTCCTCTGCATACGCTGTCAGAAATAATGTTGCGGAATAAATCCTCGTATGCAATAAAAGAGCGGGGTAACCTAAAACCTAA
Source organism: uncultured Clostridia bacterium (assembly GCA_937875645.1). Classification (GTDB taxonomy): domain Bacteria; phylum Bacillota; class Clostridia; order Christensenellales; family CAG-314; genus SFEB01. The sequence continues at coordinate 1,474 of CALLXO010000179.1, read as the reverse complement.
GTCTAAAAAGCGGTGATTGACACTTTTTATCTCGACAGTAAGCCGACGTCCTTCGTTTGTTGCTTCCGCCTTGCCGTAGCCTGTCATACTTTTCATTTAATACTTTCCTTTTTTGATGAAATTTTATTTATGTATTTTGCAGCTTTTTCAAAATCGGCAGCAAGAGTAAAGATATCTTCCTCCCTGTCGTGCGATGCCATTATCATAAGACCTAAAGGAATATTATTGCTGTCATACCCCATAGGTACGCTTAACGCCGGTATGCCCGTTAAGTTGCATACGATAGAAAACAAATCAGAGGTAAAGCCTTTTTCGTTTGTGATCTCTTCGTGTTTTTTAAGTGCGGTTAGTAGCGTCGTAGGACTCAAAATAATATCGTATTTGTCCAAAATATCAGATATCTGCTCTCGCACCCGCTCACGGATAAGATAAGCATGGTTGATGCTTGTAAAGTCTTTTTCCTCAAGAACGCTTTTGCCGTATGCTATGCGTTTGTTTACTTCCTCGCCGCATTTGTCCAACTGTATCGCATTGGGGTGAAGGGCATTAAAGAAAGAAAAACTGTCCACCGCTTCGGTACTGCATAGTACAGTATATGTATTTGCAATTTCTAAACTTAATTCAAATTTTATTTCTTCCGCCGAGTAACCTATATCTTTAATTATTTTTATTGCTTTTAAATAATTGTCCAAAACCTCTTTGTCTATAAACGCATTAGAAAAATCAGCAAGATAAGCGATTTTTAATTTAGGTGCATGCTTTTTAAAGCAAGAAGCATAATTTTTTGGTATCTTTTTGATAACTGAAAACAACAGAGCACAATCCTTTACCGTTTTAGTCATGCAACCCACATGGTCTAAGGTTTTTGAAAGCGGAAACATACCGCTACGTGATACGCTGTTGAAGGTGGGTTTTAAACCTAATACGCCGCAATTCGCAGCCGGTTGACGAATACTCCCGCCTGTGTCAGAACCTAAAGCGCCCAAAACTGTACTGGTTGCTACGCTTACTGCACTGCCGCCGCTACTGCCTCCTGCGCTGTAAGAAGTATTGTATGGGTTACTTACCTCGCCGTAAACGGTGTTTGTGGAACTAAACCCCATGGCGAATTCGTCCATATTGGTTTTGCCAAATATTATTGCATCCTCTGCACGGAGTTTTGCAACAACAGTTGCATCAATTTTTGGAATGGTATTATTGGAAAGACTGGCGCTTGCGCAAGAGGTAAAATAGTGCTGAGTACTCATATTGTCCTTTACACCGATAGGAATACCCGCTAAAACGCCTACCTTTTCGCCTTTACTTATTTTTTTGTCAATAGCTTCTGCCTGCTGCAAAACGTATTTTTCGTCCACAGCGGTAAAAGCATTTAACGATGTATTTTGCTTATGTTTTTTCAAACACGCTTTACAAAGCTGTACCGCTGTGATTTGTTGTTTCTTTATTTTCTGCGCCGCTAAAAGAAGCGTTAGAT
>CALLXO010000178.1 GCA_937875645.1 uncultured Clostridia bacterium | reverse complement strand
AATACAACAATAAAAACAACAACACCTTTGATACCAAAAATATTAACAAAGAAAATCAACCACAGCATTGGCAGAGCACACAAAATAACCAAAGCAAGCTTTGTGACAATACACAAAACTATAAGCAATACGATGAAAACCCAAAGCCTTGGCTGAACACGCAAAACTATAATAGCGAAGAGTATTCTGACGTTTTCCAAAAAGAAAATCAACGAAATGCCCAAAACTATAATACTGAAAGCGTAAAATACGGAAAAAATACTAACAATACCAATCAAACCAGCAATATTCAAAATGCAAACCAACAGAATAATCAAAATCAACAAAAGCAGAATAATTATTTTGAGGCTTATGATAATCAGCAATCCCATATCAATTACAACACTTCTCCTGGTCAGACAGGCGAATATAATTGTTGTGGATGCAACAATATAAATAACGAGCTTGAAGATTGCTGTCCTACTGACGTAAAAAACTATAAAAACGAAGGACGTGCAAAAAATACAGCGTATAACGAAAAAACAATAAACACCGACAAAAATTACAATTACTATGATACTGATTATGCAATTAACGATGCTAAAAACAAGGACAACAATAATTTAGCTATCGATACAATGAGCGCATGCAGTTCAAACAAAACACAAAACGAAAAACAAAAACAAAACAATAGCAACAATAAAACTGAGAACAAAAATTAACACACTTTAACCCTCACGGAGGATTGTTAAATGGAAAGCGAAAAAAAATCCGCAACCCAATCAGATGCTACCAAGAAGACTCCAAAAAAAGTAAGGAAAAGGACAAAAAATTCTTGCTGGAGTCAAAATGCAGAATGCCCAAATAACGTCAACACTTTAAAGGTGTTAAATCGTATTAAAAACAATGCCACAATGGCAAAGCGTGCGACGGAGACGGTTATTGATAATGTCGACAACAAAAAGTTTGCCGATATATTAAAGGAACAAGTTATAAAATACGATGATTATGTGCGCCGTGCCGATAAATTGGCGCGAAATACAGGTACGCTGTTAGAAGAAAAAGGCGGGTTATCTCAGTTTTTTGCAAAAACAAACATCAAAATGAAGCTGATGGCGGACAACAGTATAAGCAAAATTGCCGAGCTAATGATTATTGGTAATACTATGGGAGTAATTGATTTAGGCAAAACCCTGCGCCATACTCCCGATGTCAATCCCGAAACTTTAAATTTAGCAAGGGAACTGTTGATATATGAGGAAAACGCAATTGAGGCAATGAAATATCATCTTTGATTTACCCTACAAAAAAATCGTCGCAAAATAGATAACAAGAAACCAAAACGGGAGGAAATATTTCTTCCTGTTTTTATGTTTAGTTTTTTATTTAATCGTTAATTTGATTTTACTAAATTATTATAAATTAAGTTATTAATTGGCGTTTTTTATAAAAACTACTTAACTAATGAATAGTTGCTTGCGTGTCTTTTTATTATCGTACATTTTAGCGTCAAGGTGTTTATAAAAATCGTCTAACGTACTTTGCTCCGTTATATTATAACTTACCATACCAACAGAAAACTCTAACTTATAAGGGAGATTGCTATTTTCATTAAATATCGCTACATTGTTTTTTAACTTTTTAATTACTTTATCACCGTCGCAATTATTGGATAAGATAAAAACAAACTCATCGCCGCCGTACCGCGCGACAAAATCGGTAAAACCTACGCTGTTTTTGAAAATTTGACCAAGCGTTATTAGAGCATTGTCCCCCGCTTTATGCCCGTATGTATCGTTGATATATTTAAAATAATCAATATCCACCATAAGTCCAACTAGTGTTTTGCCTTCGTCACGATTTATCTTCATTTTAATATACGAATCCAGCCATAACCGATTGGGCAAATTTGTAAGGTAGTCTGTTTTTAACATTTCGTTTTGAACGTGAAAATTTAGCAAAATGATAGAAAACGCACAACCTGTCCATATGAGAACCACACCATAATTAAGCAACTGTATAA
>CALLXO010000177.1 GCA_937875645.1 uncultured Clostridia bacterium | reverse complement strand
AACCTAAAATTTTACGTAATAAGTGATGACGGACAAGTAATTTGGGAAAAAGCTTTAGGCAAAAAGGAAAAGCAATATTACAATAGTAATAATAAAAAAACCAACACCATCGAATTAATTGATATCGGTTTTAATACTTATAATACTTACAAGATAGGCAATTCATATAGTCAGCTTACTGCTGGCGAGTATTATACTTTTACTGTTTCCACAGCGTTAGAATATGGGAAGGTCACCGACGCAAATAAAATTTCCGTCAATATTTATATAGACGGACGTTCGCCACAATATAATACCAGCAAGTTTTCTATTAGTAGAGAAAACGGCAAGACATATCTCAATATGTCGGTATTTGACGACCATTATTTGTCCGTTGTGAAGGTTTATGCCGCTTCAAAAAGTGGGGAAACCTTCACCGTAGGAGCATTAAAAGGTACATTTCCTGTCAGCGGTTTTGTAAGTAACCAATTTAATGACCTTACCTTTGATATAACAGACAGCGTTAAGGATTATTCGGGGGAATATATTTCCGTTTATATGGCCGATTGTGCGTTAAACTATTCTGCGGTTGCTGTTTCTTTAGGGGGGATTTAAGATGAATACAAAAGCAAAATTCAGATTAATTTGTATTATTCTATTGTTGTTTATGTTTGCTGTAATTTGCACCGCTTGCAGTAGCACACTAATGCTTGATATTTCCGCTGTTGATACTGTGTACTGTGTCGGTTACGACTTTGATTTAAGCGGTCTAATTATAAATTTAAAAGAGGGAAATAAAAGGACACAATTAAGCCTTGAGCAAGTCACAGTATCTCCGTTGGATACCTCTACAGTAGGCGAAAAAACTGTAACCATTACATATGGCAAATTAAGCCAAAGTTTTACCGTTGAAGTAGTTGAGGGAAATATTGTCACCTATATTGACGGTGACTTTTTCACAAAGGAAATCGTAAAAATAGGTGAATGCGCAGAAGGCATCGAAAGGGAGTCCACCGAAAACAGTTTTTTTAGCGGATGGTACAACAGCGACACGCCTTATGATTTTACCCAAACAGTAACGTCTCAATTGACTTTGATTGCGCACAGAATAGGCGTGGACGAATACCGACAGGTAGTAAAAGCTGAGTTTAATACTTTGTATCAGCAATGGACAGACCCAGACAGTGCATTTAGTTACACTGAAACTGATTTGCTTTCCTTGCAGAGTACATATCAAGATGCATACGATGCTCTTGATTCTCTTGACACAGTTACGCAGTTAATGGGGGCTATTTCTGATTTAGAAAGTGCGCTTTTTGCTATCCCCACAGAGTCAATTAGGGTTGACGAGTACTTATTAGAGGTAAAAGAGGAGTTTGCGACAATTTTTGCTCAGTGGAAAAGTAGTATTCAAAATTACTATGAAAAAGACTATCAAGCTTTATTTGCGGTGTATCAGCAAGCATACGATGCGCTTGACCAATGCGAAACAATGGCGCAATTGCAGCAAGCTTTAGTTGATTTGCCTAATTTGCTGGCGGCTGTCCCCATTAAGGAAGAAAGGATAATTATAGATAGGCAAGACGCAAAAGAACAATTTATTGCTATTTTTGAGCAATGGATAAGCATTGACAGCGTTAATAAGTATCTTGAAGAAGATTTTGCACATTTACAAAT
>CALLXO010000176.1 GCA_937875645.1 uncultured Clostridia bacterium | reverse complement strand
GCTGCAGTTCTCACCAGATACGCAATGTGGTAGTTGAGGAATTGCTCCTTGACGGCATTCGCCGGGTAACGGCTTTTGCCAGAGACCATGAGGATGAATTTGTGGAGATGGTTACCAAGAAAACAAGGAATGATCTTGACAGAAGTATGCGTGACGACAAACGAGAATTGGAGCAGTCACAGGCTCGTATCAGCAAGCTGGATGATATTATCCAAAGGCTTTATGAGGACAATACCGAGGGTAAGATTTCCTATGAGCGTTTTGCCAAGATGACAGCCAACTACGAAGCCGAGCAACACACCCTTGAACGCCGAGTAGCAGAACTGAAATCCAATATGACTTCAGAAAAGGAGAGTGCACTGGGCGTAGACCATTTCCTAACATTGGTAAGAAAGTACACAGAAATAAAAGAAATTACAGCGGAGATTATCCGGGAGTTTGTTGAAAAAATCTATGTATACAAGGCAGAGCGCATTGACGGCAGACGAGTACAGCGTATCAAAATTGTTTATAACTGCATTGGCGAATTTGAAGCACCGGTTTCTACATCCACCACAGAAAAAGAAAAATCGGCATAGCCGGTAATAGATACCAAACTATGCCAATATTTTTCTGGGATTATAAATCCCTAAGACGTACCCACTAAAGGCGGGTTTTTTAGTGTGCTTTATTATTGCACTTTACTCTGCTTATGATCGCTTTATCTGTGCTATTAAACGCTGGTATATGTTCTTCTTATTCGCTTATACGTTTTAGCGTAATAACAAAAATTTAGTCGTCGTTTTTGTCTTCGCTGCTAATTCGCTCTATTAATAATGGACATTCCGTCGGCGGATTTTCACCAAAAGTTAGTGAGTCAAGGTATATTGTCTTTGCATGCTCGATTTTTGCATGGTCATTGTAATAAAACTTTGCCAAGACCTCACCGTTAGTAACGTAATCGCCAGTTTTTTTGCAAATAGTTATACCTGACAAATAATCAATGTCATCATCTTTTTTAGCTCTGCCAGCACCCAACAATAAACTTGCTGTGCCTATTTTTTCCGTATCCATTTCGATAATATATCCGTTTTTGTCCGCAATTAACTCTTCATCAAATGCAGCAGAGGGGAATATATCCGTATCAAAAATGGGTGCGGTATTTGCGCCGTGAGCGCTCACCATATTTACAAATGTCTTTAATGCGCTGCCGTCATACAATGCCTGACGAGCTTTTTGTTCGCATTGTTGTCTTGAGCCTACTCCTGCCAGATACAACATTTCGGAGGAAAGAGCAATTGATAATTCCTCCAAGTCTTTTTCGCCTTTCCCCTTAAGGGTATTTATTGCTTCCACAACTTCGAGAGAGTTGCCAACCGCTTTCGCTAAGGGAGTATCCATATCTGTCAAAAACGCTGTGACCTTTCTACCTACGCTTTTGCCTATTGTCACCATTTGCTGCGCAAGTTTTTTTGCAAAATCGTAATTTTTATTAAAGCCTCCGCTGCCGACTTTTACGTCCAGCACTATTGCGTCTGCGCCTGCGGCAATTTTTTTGCTCATAATGCTACTTACAATAAGCGGCATGC
>CALLXO010000175.1 GCA_937875645.1 uncultured Clostridia bacterium | reverse complement strand
GCCTTTTCCGTCGTCATATGCACATAAGTCACCTTTTCTTGACCGGGTACAAACACTTCGATGATAGGTTCTAATTTGCACATACCGATACAACCCGTTTGACTTACAATTACGTGTTGTAAATTTCTTTTGGCGACTTCTTCCACCAAAGCATTTAGCACTGGACGTGCTCCTGCGGCTATCCCGCAAGTTGCCATACCTACTACGATACGTGTTGTACCTTCGTCGGCTACTGTGCGGTCTTTGCTCAGGTTCTGCATTTTTTCTCTAATTGCGTTAAGCTCTTGTATTGACTTCATAGATTTACAATTCCTCCGTTACATATTTTGATTCCGTTGTTTATATACTCTTTGAGAAACGTGACCACCTCGTAACTACTTAGAGGCACATCGCCCATTATCTCCTTTGCTTGTTCCGTATCGAAAATAAATTCCTTTTCCTCTACGGAATAATTTAGTATTATACGCACAGTATCTTTAGCCATAATAAGCGCAGTTACTGTGTCGCCGATGTCCCCTAATGGCATCCTGTCAATGCTGTCTAAAACATATACTGCCGTTACTGTCGTACCTATTTTTAGTTTTGACTTAATATCAAATTGTCCGCCCGTTAATAGTGCGCTTTCCTTAAAAAAAGGCAACCCCAGCCCGATTTTGCGTGTGGTGCGAGTGGTGGTAAAAGGGTCGGTAACCTCTTTTAAAAATTCTTCACTCATACCCCTGCCGTTGTCGGCAATTATAATCGTTAAACGGTTTTGCTTTGTTTCCGCCTTAATGGTAATGGTAACTTTTGTCGCTTGAGCCGACAAACTATTTTGCGCCACGTCTAATATATTTAAGGCAATTTCTCTCATCAATACGACAACCTTTTTATCAACGCTTTTGTGGAAACTTCCTCCACGTCTATATAAAAACCGTCTGCACTACAAAGTTCCTCAAGACAATGCGCATCACTGCTTATTATAACGTTATATTTGCTTTTTAGCCTGCCTTTCAACTTCTCATCGCAAGAAGAAGTTATTTCAACGCATCGTACATCTAAATCGTAAGGGATTGTCCCTAAAACGGAAATAATGCTGTTTGTCTCTCTGTCCACGTGCGCCGGTATAGCTATACCGTTTAACTTTTTTACCTTATCAAAAAGCTCGTATATACCGTAAGAAGAAGCTACGCTTAATAAATATTGCTCTGTTTCCGTTACGTTATCAAACTCGTCCAGTACGTTTTGCGGATTGTATAGTATTGCGTTGGTTTTTACTTTTATCAAGCTGTTATAAATATCATCGCAAAGTAACTTAGCATCCTCATAATGGTTAAACAAGCACAAAACGTGAATTTCCTCCGCTGTAGTGACTTCCATAGCCGGTACAGCTAATATGCCTTTTTGTTTACACAGCTTGTCAAAAGGTAAAAAATTTCTGCACGAATTATGGTCAGACAAAGCAAGTATTTTTATCCCTAAAAGGGCGCACATGTTGACAATGTTGTTTAAGGTATTTTCCTTATCACAGCAAGCGCTCAAAGTGGAATGTACGTGCAGTTGAGCCTTAACAAGCATTTAAGATATTCTCCGTTATGCTTTTTGCCGCTTCAAATAAAGGCAAGCGGCAGCCGAGTAAGCACAGATTTTGTTGTATTGCTTTTTGCTTTAAGCTTTCGTCAGGTTGTACGCCTTCGCATAAAATTACACAACTGCTTTCCGTTAGAGATGCGACAGCGCAAACGTTAATATTGTTCATCACTGTTAGCCAGCAATTGTGCGTGTCTGCTTTGCCCATAACCCAGCTAAGCAAGTCACCTATATAAAAGCTGTCAATTTTCGCGTCCTCAGTAAAATTGAAAACCGTCAGCTCCAAAACATCAATCAGTTTTTTTATCGTTGTCAATTGTGCAATACCTCACACATTTATCGGCAGTGACGTTGCCCTTTACAACATCTTCGGCAAAAGCTCTGCACGTGGGACTGCCGCATACGCCGCAATCTAACTGAGGAAGATGCTTTATAATCTCCTCAATTTTGGACATTTTGTCCAGTGCCTTGTTAATATCGCTGTCCAAGGAAAATACGTCTTGCGTTTGCCATTTAAAAGGCAAGCTATAAAACCTAAGCGGTTTGTCAAATTTGTCGGTGCTGTTGGTTTTATTATGCAGTGCAGTTTTGCGCAGCGTATGTATCTTGCTTTTTGCCACAAAAGTATTGGTAA
>CALLXO010000174.1 GCA_937875645.1 uncultured Clostridia bacterium | reverse complement strand
AAGCCGCTATAAAAGCCGCATCAGAGCGCGCGCCGGACAGTTTAGCTGCGCTTTTTAACGCACAAGCAAAGGCATTTGTTGCAGTAGCAAAATGCTCCGCTTCAGTAAATGCAAAATTAAGATTCGCGTTGAGTCAAATGCCGAAAAAAAACAAAAAGGAAACAAAGTCGCTAATCACCCCGCATAAAGTGCGAGTATACGGCAAGCTTATTGATAAAAACGGTTATGCCGCGGCAGGTGTAAAAATTATGTATATGGGCGCTCAGCCGCATTTTACACGCACCGACAGTGCAGGTAAATACGAATTTTTAAATGCAGATACTTTTGGCGAGTTTTCCGTAAGAGTGTGCGTAGCTTCCAACGCATTAATTCATTCGGTGACTAATGTTACCCTTCCAGAATACCAAATAAATTTAATTTTGCCTTAATTATTTAATAATATGGTATTTTATTATAGCTTATCTACCTTTTAGTTATACATAAAAAAATCCACTTCCCAAAAAGGAAGTGGGCTATTCTTTCTTTTTATCTATTATTATCGTTATTGTTGTTGTTGTTTTGCCAATAGATACTTTCCGTTGCGGCGGCACTTTTTGCCGCTCTAAAATTATTTATGTTTTCGATAATCGGTTTTTTTGCTGCTGAGGACAAAGTACCTGCCGCAATAAAAGCTATTATCATAATGGCATTAAACACCCAAGTATATATGTCAAGCTCACCGCCCGTCGTACCTAAAGTAAATACTACTCCGATTATGATATAGATTGCCATAACGAAATATGTAACGGAATACCCTTTTATGCCTTTGACCTTTTTAGAAAAGTCGGACATCATCATATTCCTCCAGCGGTTTTTTAAACATAGTAACCCCTTTGATGGACATTATGAGTATTGCCGAATAAATAAACAAGCCTATAAAAAGATATGTTATCATTTCCGTCAAGTAAAAAGTAATAATAAGATAAGCAGCATAAAGCCTATCAATTAGAGCCAAGCTTGCTATTACTATACCTATAATAGCCGCAACATTGAAACAACGTTTAGATACTTCTAAAGTCATAATATCCCCCTTTAACGGTTACATTATACAAATATTATACTTTTTTTATTCGTTTGTCAATACTATTAAAAATAAAAAACATATTTTATTTGTTTACATTTGCAACTTCATAGGTTAAAATAAAATGCAGGTGGAAAATATGGACATAATGGAAGAATCGTTAAAAAAGCATAGCATTTGGCGGGGTAAACTCGAAATACTTTCGAGAGTAGGCGTAAAAACCAGGGAGGAATTGTCTCTTGCTTATACGCCGGGCGTGGCAAAACCCTGCTTAGAAATTAAAAACAATCCCGAAAAATCTTTTGAGTTGACTCGGCGGTGGAACACAGTCGCCGTTATTACTGATGGCAGCGCAGTTTTGGGGTTGGGGGACATTGGACCTTTAGCAGGTATGCCCGTTATGGAGGGCAAGTGCGTATTGTTTAAGCAATTTGGTGATGTGGACGCAATCCCTCTATGCGTTTCTACAAAAAAAGTGGACGAATTTGTAAATACCGTCCGTCTTATCAGCAAAAGCTTTGGCGGAATTAATTTAGAAGATATCTCCGCTCCGCGCTGTTTTGAAATAGAAAAAAAGCTACAAGAAGTTTGCGATATTCCTGTTTTTCATGACGATCAGCACGGTACGGCAATAGTGGTGTTAGCCGCTGTTACCAACGCATTAAAAGTTGTAAAAAAGCGTTTTAACGAGTGTAAAATTTGCATTTGCGGTGCAGGCGCGGCGGGCACAGCTATTGCAAAGCTGTTGCTAACCAAGAAGGTAACTGACATTATTTGTTGCGATAAGGAGGGCATCATTTATCGCGGCAGACCAAAGGACAACGATGCACTTAAAGATTTGGCAAATGCGACCAACAAACAAAACAAAAGGGGAAATTTAGCAGAGGCAATTAAAGACGCCGATATTTTTGTGGGAGTAAGTACTGGCGGCATTGTCAATGCTGATTTAGTAAAAACTATGGCAAAAGACCCAATTGTTATGGCTATGGCAAATCCTATTCCCGAAATTATGCCGGAGGAAGCAAAAGCGGCGGGAGCGGCAGTAGTGGGTACAGGCAGGGGGGATTATCCCAATCAAATAAATAATGTTTTGGCTTTTCCGGGTATTTTTAGAGGTGCGTTGGACGCAAGGGCAAAACATATAAATACGCATATGCATATTGCGTCAGCGGAAGCGATAGCAAATTTAGTAAGCGAAGAGGAGTTAAATTCCCAATATATACTTCCTCAGCCTTTTGACGAGCGTATAAGTAAAGCTGTTGGACTTGCGGTGAAACAAGCATGGTTGGACAGCAACAAAAAAGGTAAGAATAACTAATTATTATATAAATTGACCATAAAAATATATAAATGACGGCAAATAAACTTTGCCGTTTTTTGATGCATATTAAAAAAATAAAAAACACAAAAAACAAATACAATGTTTATTTTAACTATCTCTTGGCAAAAATAATTTTATTGATTAAATATTCTAATAATTGTAAATTAAAGGAGAAACTAAATGGAAAGTATCACCATATTTAGAAATAATGCTACTGAGCTAATAAGCGAAAACATTAAAGGCACAGTACAAAACATTGAGGAATATGTGTTGTTATGTATTGGTACGGGCGGCGTTGTAAGTGACAGCTTAGGTCCGCGTGTAGGTAGTCTTGTTAAAAACAACTTAAAAAAACCTCTTATTATATATGGGGACGACGACAACAACATAAACGCTCAAAATCTGCCTCTTGCTGTTGATTTTATTCATATAATGCATCCCGACAAAAAAATTGCCGTTATTGATGCCGCCGTTGGCGACAGCACGGAAGTGGGTTGTGTTCAAGTGATAAGCGGCGGCATTACTCCCGGCGCCGCTACAGATAAAACCCTACCAAAATTAGGCGATGTTTCCGTTTTGGGAGTGGTAAGTTTAAGGGGTGCTCAAAACTTTTATTCTTCGCACGAAGACAGAGTAACTTTGGTGCAAAAAATGGCTCAAACAATCGCTGACGCTATTATTAACGTTGCCTAAAAACAACTGAAAACTAAAATACTAAACGAAAGACGGCTTGCGGTAAATCATTTGCTTTTTCCGCAAGCCGTTTAGTATTAAACAGCTAATATTACAAAAAATAAGATAAAACACAATCAAAACCGTGTTTTTACCATTTTGATTGACAACATTGCTATATTATGGTATATTTTTCTATCCATTTTTTGAAAAACCTTTTACTAAAAGACATAAAAGTAAAAACAATTATAAAATGTATGTATAAAATGCTGTCAAAAGGAGACTAAAGTTTGAAAAAGAATTACACCTGGTTGGTATGGATTGTAGCCATCGCCGTGATTTTGGGCGTATCATATTTTGCCTACAACATGCGTCAAAATGACAAAAAAGAGAGCGTAACGGAATTTATAGATGATTTAAGTCAAGGTAAAGTGGAAAGTGTATTTGGCGCCGCAGGATACCGTTTTAACGTTGTTCTTAAAGGCACCGAAAACAGCGGTAAAGACCCCGCACAATACTATGACTATTATTTTTATGTAAGCGTGGGCGGACATGCCCAAGTTTTAGACAGAGTAGACGTTTTTAACAATAACTTACAGACAGGATTTACTACTGTCACGCTGTCCTTTGACAATCCTGTTACTACAGATTATATGTCCATTATTTACTATGTCTTAATTGCAGGAGTACTTATTGCTTTTGGCGTAGTAATTATTAGAGGAATTAGGTCGCAAAACAATCAGGCTCTTAATATTGGCAAAAGCAGTGCGCGTATGTCGCAAAACATTAAGACGAGGTTTTCTGACGTGGCGGGCGCTGAGGAGGAAAAAGAGGAGTTGGTAGAAGTTATTGACTTTCTTAAAAATCCTCGTAAATATACCGAAATGGGAGCAAAAATCCCCACCGGAATTTTGCTTGTAGGCCCTCCGGGGACAGGTAAAACGCTATTTGCTAAAGCGGTAGCAGGTGAAGCAGGAGTGCCTTTCTTTTCGATAAGCGGTAGCGACTTTGTCGAAATGTACGTGGGTGTGGGTGCAAGCAGAGTGCGCAGTTTGTTTGATCAGGCAAAAAAGAATATGCCTTGTATTGTATTTATTGACGAAATTGATGCAGTAGGCCGTCAGCGTGGAGCAGGACTTGGCGGCGGCAACGACGAGAGGGAACAAACTCTAAACCAATTGTTGGTAGAGTTGGACGGTTTTGAGGTCAACAGCGGCATAATTTGCATGGCGGCAACAAACCGTTCGGATATACTTGACCCGGCGCTTACCCGTCCAGGGCGTTTTGATAGACAAATTTTTGTACACCGTCCAGACGTAAGAGGAAGAGAAGCAATACTAAAAGTACACGCACGCAACAAGCCTTTGGCAAGCGACGTGGACTTTAAGATAGTAGCACGTATTACCCCCGGTTGTACCGGTGCGGACTTGGCAAACCTTTTAAACGAAGCAGCTATTTTAGCAGTACGCAACAATCACAAGAGTGTTTCAATGAGCGATATTACCGAGGGGTTGGAAAAACTTGCCATGGGGCCGGCAAAGCGTAGCAGGCTTGTTACCGAAAAAGACAAACGCATTACAGCTTATCACGAAAGCGGACACGCAGTGCTAGGCTACTTGTTGCCAAATACCGATACAGTGCATGAGGTGACTATAATACCTCGTGGAAACGCAGGCGGATATACTTGGATGCGCCCTGACGATGACAGCACTTATGACAGCAAAGCAAAAATGCTGGACACCATAACAATGAGTTTAGGCGGCAGGATAGCTGAGGAACTGATTATAAATGATATCACAGGCGGTGCAAGCGGAGACATAAAACAAATTACGGACACTGCGCGCAAAATGGTTACTGTATACGGTATGACGGATGAGTTGGGCACGGTATATCTTGGCGGTGAGGGGGAAGTTTTTGTCGGACGTGATTACGGCTCTACAAAAACCATAAGTGACTTAACGGCAAGCAAAATTGACGACGAGATATATAAGATTATCAATCAATGCCACAGAAAGGGCACCGACATATTAAAAGAGCATTTAGACGAACTTAACATTATGGCAAGAGTGCTTGTTGCAAAAGAAACCATTTATGAAGAAGAAGTTAAGCTGATTATGGAAGGGAAATCTTTTGAAGAAGTATGCGATTTCATCGATAAAAAATGGGCAAAAAAGGCAGCAGAAAATGATAAGCGCATAAAGGAAGAGCTAAAAAGAGTAAGGGGCGAAGATGACCGTAATGACCCAAACAGCGGCGGAAATAATCCTTTTAGTAGCGAACCGAATGTAGGGAAAGATACAAATGACCCTTTGGCAAAAAATGACGGTAATAAGTCAGAGGGAAACAAAAACGCCAAAAAGGAAGAAATTAACATTTTTGACCATACCCCACGGGGAGAAATGTAAATGGATTAATAATATTCAACAAATTTTATTTACAAAGGGACTGTATCCGAAACAGTCCCTTTGTTATATTTATAATTGAGTTGTTAATTAGCCATAGTAAAAAATTTGCGACTGAAGAGCAGTCGCAGTAAATATGGAGCGGGTGAAGGGAATCGAACCCTCCTATCAAGCTTGGGAAACTCGCATTCTACCAATGAACTACACCCGCATTTAGCAATACTAACTATAACATAAAAATGCGGTTATGAAAAGCGTTGACAATAAAAAATGCAAATATTCTGGCATACATTAAAAAAGAAAAGCAACTGATAAAAAAACTCATTGCATTTCCCTCGATATTGATTTTTAGTAAAATCATTCTACCAGTGTGCATTAAGTATATAGTTGAGGTAATATTCTCCTTTTAATAGAGGTTAATTATTTGTATAAAAATATTAGCTAATTTTCACATATTAGTTTGCATATAGGCTGTTTATTTGTTATAATATTTAAAACGCCTTAGGCGTATATTTTATTGTTAAGTTTTTGCGAGACAAAAGAGAAATATTAAGAGGAGTATTATTTATGGGCGAAAAAACAGCAGGTCAATTGCTAAAAGACAAATTATTTTTAGAAATTCCGCATATTGCGACGGTAAACCCGCAGCAAATTAAGGAAGCAAACGATTTTTGCGAAGGCTACAAAGTCTTTTTGGATAAAGGCAAGACAGAAAGAGAATGTGTTACATATGCAGTAGAAAAACTGCAAGCAGCGGGGTATGTCCTTTTTGACGTTAAAGCAAAATACGTTGCAGGCGATAAGGTTTATTTTGTCAATCGCAACAAAGCGGTTATTGCTACCACCTTTGGCACAAAACCGTTGGAGGAGGGTATCCGCTTAAATATTTCCCACGTTGATTCGCCAAGGTTAGACCTAAAACCCAATCCCGTTTACGAAAATAAGGACATAGCTTACTTTAAAACGCATTATTATGGCGGCATAAAAAAATATCAGTGGAGTTGTATTCCTTTGGCAATACATGGCGTCTTTGTTAAAAAAGATGGCACAACAGTAAATATTAGTATTGGGGAAGAAGCAAACGACCCTGTATTTGTAATATCCGATTTATTGCCGCATTTAGCGAGCGAACAAAACAAACGTACACTTTCTGACGGCATAAAAGGTGAAGAGCTAAATGTAATAGTAGGTAGCATACCCTTTGAAGATAAGGAAGTTAAGGAAGCAATAAAGCTGAATACTCTTAAAATCCTAAATGAAAAATACGGCATTGTGGAAAAAGACTTTATTAGAGCGGAAATAGAAGTTGTGCCGGCGGCAAAAGCAAGCGACGTGGGATTTGATCGTTCCTTTGTGGGCGCAGCAGGTCAAGATGACAGAGTATGCGCTTACGGTTCTCTTGTTGCGGAAATTGAGACAAAAAAGCCGCAATATACCACTTTGACCGCACTTGTAGATAAGGAAGAAATTGGCAGCATAGGCAACACAGGGCTAAACAGCGACTTTTTGCGTCATTACATACATTATTTAGCGCAAAATCAAGGCGCAGAGTATAAGGATATATGCAAAAATTCAATGTGTCTTAGTAGCGATGTCAACGCAGCTTTTGACCCCACCTTCCCTTCTGTTTACGAAGCAAACAACAGCAGTTTTGTAAATAAAGGCTGTGTGCTTACAAAATATACCGGCGCCCGTGGAAAGGGTGGCAGCAGTGACGCTTCTGCCGAGTTGATGCAAAAAGTTATCGAAATTTTTGATAACGGCAATGTGCATTGGCAAATAGGCGAATTAGGAGCGGTAGACGCAGGCGGCGGCGGAACAGTAGCCAAGTACGTTGCTCAAATGAATATTGACGTAGTAGATGTAGGCGTGCCGGTACTTAGCATGCATTCTCCCTTCGAATTAGTGTCTAAATTAGACGTTTACAATGCTTACAGAGCTTATGTAGCTTTCCTTAAATAAAAAAGATATCATAAAACCAAAAACAGCTTAACGGAAATACGCTAAGCTGTTTTTTTTAGTATTGCTAAAATTTATTTTATTAT
>CALLXO010000173.1 GCA_937875645.1 uncultured Clostridia bacterium | reverse complement strand
TACACAAAGCATTCCGCTTATTATTGCACTTTCTAACATTTATTGTAATATGACAATTGCCGAAACGCTGTGTGCGTTAACCATCAATGCAGCATGCGCTTTAAACAGAGGGGAATGTGTAGGGACGGTAGAAATAGGCAAAACCGCTGACATTATCCTTCATAACATCACCGACTTAAACGAATTGAGTTATCATTTTGCCGCCTGCACTGTGGAAAAAGTTATTAAAAAGGGCAAAGTTGTTTTTGAAAAAGATTATTAGGAAAAAACAGGATAAAAAATTATGCTATACGAATTATCAGTAAAAGAATTTATCGAAACTACAGCAAGCAACGCACCAGTACCCGGCGGCGGTAGTGTGTCGGCATTGTGCGGAAGTTTGTCTGCTGCGCTGACAAAAATGGTGGCAGGACTTACTGTAGGCAAAAAAAACTATATAGCCGTAAATGACGAAATGCAAGAGATAGTAGAAAAAATGCCTCATTATCAAACGCAACTTATGGAAGCTATACAAAAAGACAGCAATAGCTTTGACACTGTTATGGCGGCATTTAGATTGCCAAAAGTTACAGAGGAGGAAAAAGTCTTACGCAATCAAGCTATCGAAAACGCAACAAAATTAGCGGCGGAAGTGCCTTTAAAAACTGCCCAAACAGTTACCGAAACTTTTGACACTCTCGCTTTTGTGGCAGAAAAGGGCAACAAAAACACAATGAGCGACATTGCCGTAGCAACTATGCTTGCTCGCACTGCAATTTTCGGCGCATTATATAACGTTAAAATAAACCTATCCGGTCTACCCGAAAACGAGTACAAAACTAATATGCTTAAGGAAGTGGAACGTTTGCATACTCAAGCAGAATGCAAGGAAAAAGAAATTTTGTCAAAAATAATTCTTTAGTTTTTTATTAATTAATATACATGCAGATAAAAATTACTCCCTTTTTCGGGAGTAATTTTACCTATACTTATTCTCATTAATAAAATGCAAGTTGTGCCCAAAATTTGGACGTGCGTTTCACAAATCAAATTCTTTTTTAAAGATAAGAGGAACAGACTTATTGCGTGCCATTTCTTCCATAGCTTCTTTCATTTTGTTTGTTTGTTTTTTGTTCATTCTTTTAATTTCGGATGTGACCATTCTGCTAATTTAATAAAAGGTATAATTAACATTGTCGTCATCTACTAACAAATATTCTTCCATAAGTTTGCCTTCGTCACGGTAAACTAAAATTATATCGCAATTAGGCATTTTGTCACCGCACAAAATCACTTCTGCTTTCCCGTCAGACAATAAATCATAAAAGCAAGCAGTTTGCGCATCGCTATAATTAATTCTTTCATCCAATTTATCGATATCTAAATGCCAATAATTTCTCTCAAAAAACATATTTGAGCGTATAACTTGGGGATCATTTACAGTTTTAGTTTTTTTGCTGTATTTATAAATAAACTTTTTTTCGATTTTCTCAAATTTCCTTTGACTCCACCCTTTAAAAAAAGGTACACAAAACAATGCTACAGAAAATATTAAAGTTATTATTGCAATAGTAATATACTCTCTTTTGTTGATGCTATTATAATCCCAAACACTAAATATTACCCCCGATTCGCTCTCCAAATACACAATGAGTTGTTCGTCGATATAGCCTATTTTTATCCAATCGCCTCTGTTAAGCTCTTCATAACTATCAGTAAAATCAGTATTCTCATGCACAAAAAATTTTTGCAATTCCTCGGTAAAAATAACAGATAATTGGCTATCGGCAACCAAAACCGTAGTTTCTATGTAGGTAATATTCTCTTCCTTGATAGGCTTACTAATGACAAAAAAAGCAATTGACAGTATCAAAAACACCAATCCTACAACATAGATGACTATTAATCCTATTATTTCGCCATTAGTTTTCTCCCTGCCTTATTGAAAGATTTACTAAAATTATTACTTATCTTCTTCTTTTGCCATTAGCGCATCAACAATGTTTGCGGTAAATTTTTCTATTACTGTATTGGTGTCGTCATCTTTTTTTAAAAAATCAGCATACTTATATACGTTAACGCTGCCGTCAGAAATTTGCCTTACGCACATACAATCAATATAAAAATCAATTGCGACAGTATTGCTCTTTGGTTCTAATGCAGAAATATGAAGCATAAAGGTTTAACGGGTGCGGGTAAAGCTGGCATTTTCCATCAACAACCCCGTCCCTGACAATACCTCTTCCGCTCTGCCTTTGTAAAAACGGTACAAAATTACATTTAACGGCGCGCTCATATCGGGAAACATATCAAAATAACAAAAAATATCATATTTTAAGCGGTTTTTAAAAAAGAAAAACCCAAAAATACCGTCAATTATTGCAACCAATACGAGCAAAATGGACATAGCTGGAGTAAAGGGGCTGTCGCCAATGATGCAAATCATAGTTGCGGCAAACAATAAAACCAAAAGCGCCGTAGCAAGGGTAAAACCAGGCATAACTATTTTAGCCTGTCGCACATATTTGTTTAAGTCCTTTTCTAAATCAAATTGTTCCATATGTTAATATATTACTTTTTTTGCCCACTTTTGTCAATATTATGACCGATTTTATTTGTACAATAACTGTCTTAAAATCACAATAGCTTCGCAAATCTGCATATGAAAATAATCCCATACAAAAAAGCTGTCTCGAGTTTTTACATTTTGAGACAGCCCATTTCTATATAACGAAATTAAAATACTGATTTTGCTTTTTTAACAATGTCTTGCGTTGTTAAACCGTAATGCTCTTTTAATTCCGCTAATTTACCCACAACGCCTAATTTGTCCTCTATAGCGACATAAGCGCATTTTGTGGGCAGTTTTTCACTCAGCAATTCGCTTACTGCGCCAAACAAACCGCCAAATTTATTGTGATTTTCCACCGTCAGCACTCTACCAGTCTTTTTTGCGCTGTCAAGCACCGCTTTTTGATCAATGGGCTTTATGGTATGAATATTAATTACTTCCGCATCAATACCTTCCTTTGCTAAAATCTCCGCAGCGGCGACAGTGTCGGCAGTCAACAAGCCGCTGACAAAAATAGAAATATCCTTGCCTTCCTTTATTGTGTCCGCTTTAAACAAATCGAATTTATAATCCGGTCTGTTAAAGACGTCGGGCGTTTCCTTGCGGAACATTCTGATGTAAACTGGACCGTTATAATCGATAATTTGCGGCAAGGCTAGCGCCATTTGTGTGGCGTCTACCGGCTCAAACACCACCATATTAGACAATGCACGCATAGCGGCTATATCCTCAAAGCTCATATGTGTGCCGCCGTTTAACTCTGCCGCAATACCTGGGTCCATACCTATTAACTTAACATTTTGACCCGCATAAACGACAGAAACAGCTATTTGATCAAAAGTTCTACGCGCCAAAAAGGGCGCAAAGGTAGAAACAAAGGGGATATATCCGTATGCCGACAATCCTGCGGCAACGCTTACCATATTGCTTTCGGCAATACCGCAATCAATTGCCCTATCGGGGAAAACCTGACGTAAATTGAAAGTGCCGCCAGCTTTTGCCAAATCGGCGTCAAGCATTAAAATTTTCTCATTTTTTTCCATCAAATTTTGCAAAGTGCTTGCAAATGCTTTCCTTACTTCCATTTAGTCCTCCAATTCCTTCAAGGATGCTTCCAACAGTTCCGCCGATACAGCAGTGCTATGGTTGGCAAAGCCCATCTTCTCAAAAATGCTCACTCCGTAACCTTTTACGGTATTTAAAACTATGCAAGTGGGTTTGCCCTCTACTGTTTTTGCCTGCGTAATTGCTTCGTCTATTGCATTTTCGTTGTGACCGTCTACTTCCATTACTTCAAAACCGAAAGCACGCCATTTATCAGCGATACTTTCTATATTTACTACATCTTTTGTCAATCCGTCTATCTGCATTTTATTGTTGTCTACAAAAACTGTAAAATTATCTAGCTTTTTGTGTGCGGATAGCATTGCTGCTTCCCAAACCTGCCCTTCCTGATTTTCGCCATCGCCCACTATCACATATATGCGCGCACCGTCCTTATTAAGCTTGCTGCCTAACGCTAATCCCACGCCGCAACTTATACCTTGACCTAAACTGCCTGCCGTCATATCTACGCCGGGGGTTAGTTGCATGTTGCAATGGCTGGGTAATGAAGTACCTAATCTGTTTAATGTCAACAGCTCTTTTTTGTCAAAGTACCCAAAACTTGCAAGAGTTGCGTAAAGAGCAGGTCCTGCGTGCCCCTTAGAAATCACCAGCCTGTCTCTGCCTTGCTTGTCGGGATTGTTGGGATCAACACGCATATGCTTAGAGTACAATACGCTTAATACTTCGGCAATCGACATACATCCGCCGACATGACCTACGCCAATGCTTGCAATGCAAGAAAGCGTAAGCCGCCTTATTTCTTTTGTTTTTGCCTTAAAATCCATAAGAATCTCCCTTTACAATTGCTTTAAAAGCGATAATTTTTTATTGTACATTAAGTTTAGCATAAAGAAAAATATAAAGCAATTCAAAACACGTTAAGTATAATTGAACAATTGCCTACTAATTATTATTGACTAAACAGTTAATTTTGATTTAAAATATAGATAAAAATTAAGGTTATTTTTATGGAAAATAAAAGAAATTACAACGGCTGGGAAAATTTGTTTGATAGCCAATTTAAAAACGAATACTTTTTGCAATTAAAACAGTTTTTACAGGAGGAATACGCCACAAAAATCGTATATCCGCCTAAAAAGCTTATTCTTAATGCCTTTGATATCACGTCGGCACAAAACACAAAAGTAATAATTATCGGACAAGACCCTTACATAAAAGAGCATCAGGCAATGGGAATGAGCTTTTCGGTACCTGACGGTATAAAGCCTCCCCCTAGTTTGGTAAATATTTTTAAGGAAATTCAAGCGGATTTAGGCAAAAAAAGTATCGTGAAAAACGGCAATCTGACACCTTGGGCGCAACAAGGCGTGTTATTGCTTAACAGCGTATTGACGGTAGCGGCAGGCGCAAGCAACAGCCACGCTAATAAAGGTTGGGAAACATTTACCGACAGTGTAATTGATTATGTCAACAATTTTGACCGTCCCATCGTATTTATGCTGTGGGGAGCAAATGCAATAAAAAAACGAAGGTTATTGACTAACCCCCATCATTTAATACTAACAGCAACACATCCCAGTCCCCTGTCAGCATACAACGGTTTTTTTGGCTGCAAGCATTTTTCCAAAGCTAATGAGTTTTTAAGCAGATATACTCTTCCTATTGATTGGTAAAATACTAAAAAAATAAATCCGCTCTTTTTTGAGCGGATTGTTTATCAGTTTAGTCGCCTACATACGGAAGTAAAGCTATTTGTCTTGCGCGCTTAACTGCAATTGCAAGTTCTCTTTGATGTTTACTACAATTTCCCGTCATACGCTTAGGCAGTATCTTACCCTTTTCCGTAATATATTTTCTTAATGTGGCGATGTCCTTATAGTCAATATCGTCCTTTTTAGCCACGCAAAATGCGCACACCTTTCTTTTAAGGGGACGACGTGCAGGACGCTGCTGTCTTGTTTTTTCCTCGCTCATATTATTCTCCTTTTATTCTGCTAAAAGTCTGCTATATTAAAAAGGCAACTGATCGTCATCGTCTACGCTGGGCAAATCGTTTATCGACTGCTTTTTACCAAATTCGTCAGTTTCGTTGTCAGTATTGTTTGAGCTGTTGCCACCGCCGCCTAAAAACTCTACACTGTCTGCGATAATTTCGGTGATGTAACGCTTTTCGCCGTCTTTTTCGTAACTCCTGTTTTGAATAGTGCCCGATACAGCGCAAGGTCTACCTTTGGAAAGGTATTTTCCGCAATTATCTGCAAGATTGCGCCATGTGACTATATTAAAAAAGTCAGCCGTCGGGCTGTCGCTGTTTGCGCTTTTATATGGGCGGTCTACAGCTAACGTAAACCTGCATACGGATATTCCGCTGCTTATTGTACGTAAATCTGGATCCTTAGTCAATCTGCCAATTAATATAACTTTGTTCATATCTACCTTCTTACTTTTTTACTATCATATAGCGCAAGATACCATCGGTGATGCTAAGTATACGCTCAATTTCGGCAGGTACAGTACTGTCCGCCTTAAAGTTGATGAGCACGTAATACCCTTCACTCTTATAGTTGATATCATAGGCAAGCTTTTTTGCACCCCATTTATCAACGGTGTCAATGGTACCTTTTGCGTTTACAATAACATCGTTAAATTTATTGACTAAAGACTCTTTTTCTTCGTCGCTTAAACCGTTGTCGATGATGTAAAGCAATTCGTAACTGGTCATCGCTTAATTACCTCCTTTTGGACTGATGGCTTTTGTTTTGCAAAAGCAAGGATTTTAACGGATAAATATATCCATTTAAAACGCTAAAACTTATTATAGCAAATATAACTTTTTTTCGCAACTGTTTTTAGACATCTGCAATTTTACGAAAAATGAATCGGTTTTTATTAACGGATTATTCTCTTAAAGATTTCACACGTATTTTGTTTTATAGTAAAACAAAATTCATCTATATCTTTTTTTAACATTTGCGCTAATTTCTGCGCCACTATCGCTACATTTTTGGGGGTATTAATCTTTCCCCTAAAGGGTACAGGCGTAAGATATGGGCTGTCTGTTTCGGTAAGCAAGCGATTTGTCGGTATACTGGCGATAATATCAAAACCCTTATAGTTTTTAAAGGTAATCGCTCCTCCGAAAGAAAAATATGCGTCATACTTTTTTGATAGAACTTTCGCCGTTTCGCCGCTGCCAGAGTAACAATGAAGCAAAATCCCATTGTTTATAAACTTTTTTTCCTCCTCTAAAACTTTCAGAGTGTCTTCCCACGCATCGCGAGAATGAATCACAATAGGCAAATTAACACTGTCTGCAATACGTATCTGCTGGGCAAAAACTCGTCTTTGACAATCCCGCTCGCTTAAATCGTAATAATAATCTAGACCTATTTCGCCAATTGCAACAAGTTTTGACTTTTTTGCGGCTTGCGTTAAAAAAATCGCAAATTCTTCATTAAAGGTTTTCGCCTCATGCGGATGACAGCCGGCAGTAGCATAAACATCAGCGTATTTATTGCTTAATTCAATACTTTTTTGACTGCTGATTTTGTCGCTTGCAGAATTTATGACAAAATCCACTTTGTCTTGTGCAAAATTTTCTATTAATTTATGCGCCACACTTTCTAAACTGCTGTCTTCAAGGTGACAATGGCAGTCAATATACTTCCTCATTTGCACTCTGTATCAGAAATATAGCTGCGAATTCTGAGTTTTACCCCTATCTCGTCGCAAATTTTTTGGCATTGGCGTATTTTTTCTTCGCCGATAATATCTACTATGGACATAATAACCTGCGCGCCGTATTTGTGGCAATCAGACGCAAAACTAATAACCGCTTTATATGCATCCTCTCCAAAATCGCTTTTGCACAACCTTTGATAATCCTTTGCGGTGCTTTCGTTTAAGCTGATACTCACCGTATCTGTTACTTCGCATATGACCAGCGCTGTAGGTCTTTTGTTTATAAGATCGCTCTGCCCGTTGGTGTTTAGACGCACCTTGCCGCCTTTTTCTTTTATATATTTTGCAACTGTTAAATATGCGTTCAAATTATACGTCGGCTCGCCAAATCCGCAAAAGGTAAATTCCTGACAAAAATCGGTGTCAGAAGGAATCTGCTTTATAATACTGTCTGCATCGGGAGTGGGATTTTTTAACCAAAGAACTTGTCCTTCCATTGTTTGTCTGTTGTTGCGTATGCAAAAATCGCAATTGTTGCTGCATTTGTTTGTCACATTAAAGTAGGGTTTGCCCTCTACCAAATAAAAATATACGTCCATTTGTTTTTCTTCTTTGTGTTTTTCTTTCGACTTACTGCTAAAAAAGCTATTTGCTGAGTGTTTCCATTGCTAAAGCGTACATATACGCCATTTTTTTGAGGTTATCTATATCGATAAACTCATTTTTTTCGTGTATTGCTGTTTTTTCATCGGGGAAGGTAGGTCCAAAAGCTACGCAACAAGGCAACATGCGGCTATATGTGCCCCCGCCTATAGCAATAGGTTTTGCATCCGTTTTCATTTCCTTATTGTAAATATTTAATAATGTTTTAACAAGAAAATTATCCGGTTTAACAAATAAGGGCTTTTTAATGTGTTTTTCCTCTATTAATAAGCTTTTTATGCTGTTTTTTATAACGCATTCCTCAACAAAAGTATCAGTAAAAGTAACGGGGTACCTTATATCCAGCTTTATTTTAAGATGACCGTCCTGTGTGCTAACCACGCCAATATTTGTGGTTATCTTGCCGCTTTGCTCGTCCTCTAATGCAAAGCCCCAGCTTTTGCCAAAAACGTCACTGCACATTTTTTCGGCGACAAAATTTAGCAATTCGTTATTGTCAAATATTTTTGCCAAAATTTTGAACATCTTCCATGCGGCGTTGTCCCCCAAATGCGGGTTGGCGCCGTGGCAGGATATACCGGTAGTCGTTAGTTCAAAACCTTTTTCCGTTTTTTTGTAGGCTACCCCGCTGTCAATAATATTTTGTTCGTCAACAGTAGAGCTGAGTAACGCCATGCAATTGTCAGGCACTACGTTTGTCCTCGTGCCTGCTAATATTTCTAAAATTTGATTGGGAAGTTTGCCAATATCTAAATGCATTGCATAAATACCTTTTTCGATATTTATTACAGGAAAATCGCCGTCAGGACTAAAAGCAATATCCGGTAAAGGCATTTTAGTTTTATAATACTTAATGCACTCCATACTACTTTCTTCGTCGCAACCAAAAATAAGGCGGATTTTTTTGTTGGGCACAAAACCGCTGTCTTTTAACGCTTTTAAGGCATATAAACAAGCAATCATAGGTCCTTTGTCATCGCTTGCGCCTCTGCCGTAAATTTTGCCGTTTTTAAAAGTGCCTTCAAAAGGAGGAGTGTCCCAACCTTCTGTAACGGGCACAACGTCAAGGTGTCCTAACACTCCTATTATTTGCTCGCCTTGTCCAAATTCAACATGACCGGCATAATTATCGCAGTTATAGGTATCAAAACCCATACTTTTTGCAATATCCAAAACTAGCTTTAAACAATCTGCGTTGCCTTTACCAAAAGGCATTTCGTTTAAAGCAGGTGTCCTAACTGTGTTTATTGATAAAACCTTTAATAAGGTATCTACCATCTGGTTTTCCAAAACGGTTAAATATTGTCTATCCATGGTTTCTCCTTTTATACGCGTATATTATACACAAATTGAAAAAAATGTGCTATCATTTACCTATCAAAAACAATGTTTTTCTAAAAAGGATTATTTATGCGGCTAACTCACCCTAACAAAGGTCATAGACAGCGTTTGCGTAACCGTTTTAATAACGGCGGATTGTCGGCGCTCCAAGATTACGAAATTTTGGAGATGCTACTAAATCAGTCGGTCATGTACGCAGATACGCAAACAACCGCAAAAAAACTGCTGCTAAAGTTTGGCAATTTGCGCTCCGTATTAAATGCAACGGAAAAAGAGCTTTTGTCCATTAGCGGAATAGGTGCAAATACCGCAACCACCTTGCGGTTTTTTGGTGCTTGTTATCTTTATCTTTCGACCAACGCCGATACATTAGGCGCAGGTTTTGTCACTCGTGTTCAAATTGCTGACCACTTATTTGCGCCTTTAGCAGGCAGAGGGTCAGAGAGTGTATTTTTTATCTGTATAAACGAAAAATTTAAAATTGTATATACCGGTGAAGTGACACAAAACAAGTCGGATAGCGTGACGCCTCCCTCTCTAAAGGAAATTTTTTCTATCGCAATAAAGATGGGGGCTGTTTATATTTATTTTGCGCATAATCATCCCGCAGGCATTGCTTTCCCTTCTAAGGCTGATATGGAGTTTACTTCCACCGCTACTGTCGCTGCGTTGCAGTTGGGACTAGTGGTGTTAGACCATTTGATTGTTACCGATATTGATTCCTACAGTTTTTTTTATGACGGAAAGATAGGCGGGGCGGTAAGGGATTTTTCGTTGGCAACTAAAATTGATTCTGTACCCTTTAGCCGTGGGGAGTTGTCTTTTTTGTTTTTCCCGCAAAACCCTCTGCCCTCCGCTAATTTGAGCAAAAATCGAATAAAAATTCTTGCGGCGGAAAATTTTGATCCAATTATAACGGTAAAAAAAGCGGCAGATTTATACGTTTTGGCAAAAGATTCTTTTGCCAATAAAAAAACAGAGATAAAGGAAAAAGATATCATACAAAAAGTTGCAACAATAAGCGAAGTAAGTACTAATAATGATTCTGCCGAAGTCAAAAAAATTAGCGACCAAGTATCCGCATTAGAAGAAGAAAGAGAGGAAAAACCGTTGGTAAATACGCAAGAAGCTAACGAAAAACAGCCGGAAGAAGATTATGACACTTATGTTGCGCGGCTTTGGAAAAAATTACAGAACAAACAAAAAACAGCAAAAAGAGGTTAAGATGAAAAAGACATTTTTTAAAAACGCATTATCCACAACACAATTAGTGATATCGGGGATATTTATATTGGCATGTATTGTTTTTGGCATACTTTATTCTACCGATATGACGCTACGCTTTATTGTAAGTATTGGCGGTATTGTTTTGATTATTCTTCAAAATATATGGATTTCCGTAAAAAATGATATGTTTAAACGATTAAAGGTGACGGACGAATATATTCAAGTAAATTCTTTTTTAAATGAAGGTTTTAAAATATATTTTAAAGAAGTGCTAACCGCCGGCAAACTTAGCATGGCGACAACTAAAACGAGTCATGAGCGCTATTTCTTTTCTACAGTAAAATACACAAAAGGAGAACACGTATCCATCGACAAAAGTAATACTATCGATTTTGACCGCACACCAAAAACCGAAGGAATTTTTGATTATATCTGCGAAAAACACAATTTAACCCTCACCGAGTTTTGATTTAAATTATGAAATATCTATTTGAGAAAAAACAATATTACAGTTTTTCTTAATTTTAAATTTTTTTGGTTTTTTTCGACATTTGTTGAGCAGCTTATTCCTAATGCTTTTGGGGCAACCGTGTTTAATTTGTATACCTTATTAGCAGATTTATTAAGCAAATAATAAGGAGGTAAGCAATGAAAGAAAATAAGTTTTATTCTTTTTCAAATATTATTGCTACGACATTGTTGTTCTGTATAGTTCAGGCAGGATTGATAACAATAATAATATTTGATATCAACAAATATTGGTATTTTGGTTTCCCTTTTGTAATAAACATTTATATATCCTATTATGCCATTAAAACATTTACATCTCTTCTGAAGACGTAAGGTATAAAGATAAATTATACGAATGGGATAAAATATTTATTACTCTATATCCTGCATTGCATCGTTCTTTTCAATATGGGTATTATATAATGTTCTATGATAAATATGTCAATATCAAAGAAATAAAATCAGAGATAAAGAATGGCTTTTATATTTATTTACGACCAAAACCACTAAATAATATAATTGAAAAATACAGCAAGAAAATTTTTGTTTTAGATACATCAGGAAAAGAAGGAGAAATACACTCAACAAAAATTAAATCACACAACAACAAATATCAACAATAGAAAATATTAATAAAAATGGTCGCTTGGCTAAAGCTGGCGACTATTTTTTGTCGTTTTAAACTTATCATTTTATCATAAGCTCAAAAATAAACATAAGTTATTGAGCAATATAATGTTA
>CALLXO010000172.1 GCA_937875645.1 uncultured Clostridia bacterium | reverse complement strand
ATTGGTAATAAATGTATATAAGCGGCCCTAAGAATATGCACATTAGAAGGTTCATACCAAAGATTTTAAACATATCCTTAGAGTATACATATTGGAAAAACTTAAAGGTAGAAAGTTCGTTTACAAGTTTTTCAACATGAGAGCTGCGTTCGTTTTGCAAAACTATGTTTTCGTTATTATTCATTCTTTTTTTACCTAAGCCTTATAAATTATTCTGTGACAGCTTTCGCACTTGATAAAACCTTTTTTGTCAATATTAGACAGCTTTTCCATAGGCATTTCCATACGGCAACCTCCGCATCGGTTATTTCCCTCCAGTTCGACAAGGTAGGGATATTTTACATTCTGCTTTTTAAGCTCCTTATATACGTCAAAAATTTGCGAATCAATTCTTTTTTCCAACTCTGCCTTTTTGCGTTGTATTTCGATTATCTCTGGCTCACGCTGTTTTCGCAATTCCTCAAAAGCTTGCTTTGCTTCGGCATATTGCTTTTTTGCCGAAGGAAGTTTAGCTCGGTATTCTATAAACTGGCTGTTTACTTTTTCCGCTTCCGCAACTATATTTTTTACGTCACGTTCAAGAACGGATATAGTACGGCTTAAGTCGGCGTATTTTTTGCTTAAATAATTAAGTTCGTTGTCATCAATGGACTTGTCCACCATAGCGGTATATTCGGCAATCAACTTCGCATTTTTTTCGTACAATTCGTAAAAACTTATGTACTTAGCGTTTAATTCGGCTGCCTCTTGCTCCATTTTTTTAAGCTTTTCCTCGCTGTCTTTCAAAAACTGTAAACAATAACGGGTTTTTTTACGTTCCTCCGTATTGCTAAGCTCCAATTCGATTGTCCTTGCATCAGCGTCAAGTTTTTGGTATTGTAGTATATTGTCTATATTATCTAACATATTGTCTCCCACACAACAGATTGTCTATCTCACTTAAGCGTTGTTTAACTTTTTCGTCAAAAACCTTATTTAATATTGTAACACATTTTGCTCTTTCCTCAAACAAATAATCGCAGAAATCTTTGCGAAAATACTGCAAGTTTGTCTTTCCATATTTTATTTGCATTTTGCTTAAAAGTTCGCCGCCTTTTTTTAGCAGCATTATGTTGTAAAATTTTTTATCAAAAAAAATTTCGTCATATATAAAAAAATAATCCTTTTGCAGTTGTTTGCGAAGCTCTTTAACGTTACGTAGGGGATTAAGCACCAACCAATCAAATTTGTGTTGGCTATTATCTATAATTTTTAATGTTTCCAGTCCGCCTAAACCTGCAATACAAGCGCAGTCGGCAACTATTCCGCACATTCCAAAGCCGCAGGTAAAAACACACCTATCTCCCATATTGCGTTTTTCAGCTAAGTTTTGAGCTTTAGAGAGGCACTTTGCGCTTATGTCGGTAAAATATACTTGCTGCGCCTTGCCTGTTTGTATTGCCTCTATGCCTATTTTGCCGTGGTCGCAACCTACATCTATAAGCGTGTTAACAGCAGGGATAACGGAAACTATTTTCGATATTCGTTTTACAATCAATTGCTACTCCAAAAAGTCTTCTAACTTCTTTTTCTTTGAGGGATGACGTAATTTACGCAATGCCTTTGCTTCTATCTGTCTTATACGCTCTCTGGTAACGTTAAATTCCCGCCCTACTTCTTCAAGAGTGCGGGGACGGCTGTCGTCTATACCGTAACGCAACCTTAAAACCATCTCCTCACGGGGAGTAAGTCTGTGCAAAACACCTATCATTTGCTTTTTTAGCATAGCAAAGGCAGCAACATCGCTGGGAGAAATTGATTTATCGTCCT
>CALLXO010000171.1 GCA_937875645.1 uncultured Clostridia bacterium | reverse complement strand
CTTCTAAGGTATTTTTGTCGGATATTAAAGTATGGTGTGTTATTAAATCTACCCTTGATGATACTGTTAAACGCACAATTGATGATACTTTTAACGAATTAGGGTTAAAACAAGTGGAGTTTATCCCTTCTGGAGTTGCCGATTTTTATGCTGCGCAAAAACAGTTGGGTTGCACTAGTTGTATCACCGTAAATTTAGGGAGCGGCTTGACGGAAGTATATGCGGTAAACGAGGGAAAGATACTTGCAGGCGCAAGTATGAAGTGGGCGGGGAAAAATTTGGAGCAACAAATCGCCGATTACGTCAACAGCAAATATAATATGACAATAAGCCATTCAGAAACAATAGGCATAAGGAAAAATTGTATAAGCTTATATCCTAATAACATGTCGGTGTATAAGTTTAAAGGGATAAATGTCGAAAAAAATGAGGAACAGGTAGCGGATATTTCCGCTCGGGAGCTATACGAGACTGCAGCCAAGTTTTTTGATAATATTACTACTGTCGTTAATAGTATTTTTTTGTCAGTATCTGCCGCTGATGCAGAAAGTCTTAGGGAAAATGGCGTTATTTTATGCGGCGGTCTTTCGGACATAGAGGGCATGGAAAAGTATTTTTACGATGCGCTTAAAGTCACTGTACGTATGCTGGCTGAGCCGGAAACTTCAAGCATTGAGGGAGCAAAACAAGTAGCTCTTTCTAAAAAATAAGCTTTCAAAATTTTGTCTTTAAAATTAATAAGAAAACTTTATGCTAATTGCTTTTATGCTTAAAACAGTTTTACATATAAAAATTTCCCATAAAAAAGCTGAAATAAAATTAATAGCAAAGTTTTTGTCTGTTTTTGGCAAGGGTATATACCTTGCCGATTTTTTTGCTATAATTTTATTTACCGTAAGTAAAAGGGGAAAAACAAAATGGCAAGGAAAATAGCAATTCTAAGTGGCAAAGGCGGAGTGGGCAAAAGTACCGTAGCGGCAAATTTAGGTTTTGCTTTGGCAAAAAAATGCAAAAGAGTGCTGCTTGCCGATATGGATTTTGGTTTAAACAGTTTGGATATTTTGCTTAAATGCGACAATCAGGTAGCGTTTGATTTGTATGACGTTATTCAAAACAAATGTCGTTTTAGGCAGGCGCTCATTAATGACAAAAAAATACCCAACCTTTATATTTTGCTTAGCGGCGCTTATAAGCCTACAGATCCTTCGATTTTTGTAGATTTGGTTAAAAGGGAAGAACAAAATTTTGATTACATACTGTTTGATTGTTCCGCTGGTATCAACAAGTCGTTGTTTGCCCCGCTTTCCATCAGTGACGAGTCACTTGTAGTTGTTACCCCTCATTTTGTCAGCGTAAAAGATGCTCAAAAAGCCGTCGCCTATGCAAAAACCTTTAATTTGCTGCAAGTTTATGTAGCGGTAAACCGCATAAGGGGAGACTTGGTACGCTTAGGCGATCAAATGTCTGCTTTTGAGGTGTTTTCGCTTATAAATGCTAAACCCATAGGCGTTGTGCCAGAAAACGATGAGTTAAACGGTTTTATCCGCATGGATAGCCGCTATTTTGACGTTATGGCAGACAACCTTTTAAACGGAAAACAAATGCTTTATGATTATCTTTCAGAATACAAAGGGATATTTGGTAAAATTAAAAGTAAAATTAAACGAAACGCATAAAGGACACTAAAAAATAGTATTCTCTGTTTGCATAATCCTATTTGCCTTTTCATATATTAGCGTGAGAGTAAGCGGAGGTATATTATGAACAGTGACGTGAAGGTATGCGAGTGCGTTGCGACGGAAGACGATTGGCTGGAAATCAGTTATTCCCAACGCCATTATATAGATGAAGAAAAAAAGGCTATGCCTAAAATAAGAAAAACAGTTTCTTTTAAGGGATTGGGAGTTTGGTTGACTCGTGCAGTTGTGTTGGTTTTGATTGTAGGTGTTTTAATTGCCATGCGTTTTGTAGACACCGGTTTTGTAGGCGACATTTTTGAAACTGTTAAACAGGCGTATGCATCGGACATAACTCAGGCATTTAGCATTAAGTCGGGCGATACCATTAATCTACCTATTAATGTCACGGTAGAAGGGGTAGAGGAGGGCACAGTAACCATAAGCGGCGGCAAGGTGTTGTTAAATTTTAAAAAAGGCGAAGTCAAAGACGTAACTGACACGAGCGTCACCGTTCAGGTGGACGATAAGCTGCAAATAGTTTATTCGGGATTAAGCAGAGTGATGGTAACAGTAGGCGACAAGCTTGCCGACCAGTCGGTTATCGGGAAGTACGCAATAAGCGCAACGGTTAATTTAATATATGATGGCGAAGTAGTTAAGGACATTACAACAGTAAATTATACGCTGGTATGGAAGGTATAAAAGAAAGACTAAATAAAGCAAAATTTTTAATATTGCCGAGTTTTTGGCTGCTATTACTGTTTAGTTTATTGTTAAAAGTCAGTTACCTTATGGGGTTATATACAATCAGTGTGCTTATTCACGAATTGGCACACTTTTTTGTTGCAAAAAAACTAAATTATAAATGCAAACAAATTACCCTTTCTGCATTTGGTGCAGTTTTGTACGGCGATTTTGACGACATAGACAGAGGGGACAGTATAAAAATTGCTATTGCAGGCCCCGCTGTAAATGCTGCATTGTGTATTTTGACGGTAGCGTTGTGGTGGATTTTT
Source organism: uncultured Clostridia bacterium (assembly GCA_937875645.1). Lineage (GTDB taxonomy): Bacteria > Bacillota > Clostridia > Christensenellales > CAG-314 > SFEB01. The sequence goes on along the minus strand of CALLXO010000171.1, from coordinate 1,157 downwards.
CCTGCTACTTATGTTTTTACCTATCATTTTGCTTTGTGTAACTTTTTCCTTTTGATTATTAACTTATTGCCTTGCTATCCTTTAGACGGAGGAAGAATTTTTATTGCATTGGCGGAACGCCGCTGGGGATATAAAAATAGTTTGAAAATAGCAAGGGTTGTTACTGTAGCGCTTTCAATCATTTTATTTTTCATTTTTGTTTTAGGTATTTTATATAAAGAAAATCTATATACGGTGGGGTTGTTTGCGGTGTTTTTGCTTTTGACGGGAGCTAATGAAACAAAGTTTGCTATTTACAGAAAACAGCTTGTTTTTGATAGTTATAAACGTGGAATAAAGAGGGGAATAGAAAAAAAATGTTTGGTTTTTGACGGCAATCTGCCCTTAAGTATCTTATTAAAAAAACTCAGCGGCAATTTTTTTTACGAAATTACCGTTATTTGTGACAATGACAAAACATTTATATTGCAGCAGCCACAAATAAACAAGCTGTTTATGGGTTTTTCTCTTGATACTCCTCTTAAGGAATTGTTTCCACAAAAATAGTTAGGCAAGCCTTATCGAGGCAAAATAATATCCATTCAAAAAAATATGTAGGGTAAACCCCGATAAAAATCGGGGTTAATTTGTATTAGCTTAAGCGCACCACCGTTAAAGATGCGCCCGCTCCTGTTTGCAAAACAGCCGCTGCAACAATTCCAAACAGCTCCAAAGATAAATTGCTGTTGGGATTTAGGTTTATAAGAAACTCAGCAGATAGCTGCGATGTCGAAAGTAAAGGATTAATGACGGAAGCAGGGATAGGACTGTTGTTAATCAACACTCTTGCGCCTACCAATATTCCTGCGGTTAATTTTATGTTGTAAGAAATTCTGTATAAGCCTCTTTCTGCAACTGCAAATGCGGTATCGGTAGCGTTGGGAGTAAAATTATCTCCTATAATTTGTGCGTCAGGTAAAGGTATAGCTGTACCGCCTAAAACTACGGCAATAGTCGAACCGCTTATGTTAGCGGCAAAACCGCTTTCGTCTGTTACAATTTTTGCATCTGCGCCTGCGGAGCCAGCACGTCCAACGGGTCCAGCAGGACCTGTAGGTCCAGAAGGACCAGTTGCGCCCGTGGGTCCAGTAGCTCCTGTAGGACCAGTAGCTCCTGTA